>CACZIP010000038.1 GCA_902781245.1 uncultured Coriobacteriaceae bacterium
TCAGACGATATGAGCAGAGCATTGTGAGCCCCTGCTTCATATCGTCTTCTCGTTTGACCGTGGATCTCTGGGCTGATAATGGTCGTGTCCATACAACCGGCAATTGTTCCCAGGTTGCCACACATATGAGAGGGGCTCACTATGAATCATGTTACATCCGTAGGCCTTGACGTGCACGCGAGATCGATCACGGCCGCCTCGTTCAACCCCCTGACCGGCGAGGTCCGCACCGTGGGCTTCTCCTATCCGTTCGACGGGCTCGCCGAGTGGATTATGTCGCTCGAGAGGCCGAAGGCGATTTACGAGTCGGGCGTCACGGGCTTCCACCTGTGCAGGGAGCTGCGCGAACAGGGGGTGGACTGCGTCGTGTGCGCAACCTCGAAGATCCAAAGGCCCCCTGCGGACGCCAGGAGGAAGAACGACGCCAACGACGCGGTCTTCCTGGCAAGGCTGCTGTCGATGCACAACGTGACCGAGGTGTACGTTCCCGACAGGGAGTGCGAGGCCGCGCGCGACCTCGTGCGAGCGCATGCCGACTGCAGGGCGGAGCTGGTTCGCGCGAAGCAGCGGCTGAACCACTTCCTCATGAGGCAGGGGCTCGTGTTCGACGAGCGCAACGGCCGCGGCGAGAGGAAGAAGAACTGGACGCGCGACTACTGGTCGTGGGTCAGGGGCATCGACTTCGAGCAGGAAGAGGACAGCGACACCTTCGCCTTCTACGTGTCGGAGGTGAGGCACGCCGAGGCGACGAAGAAGCAGCTCGAGAACTTCATCAGGCGGAGCGCCCGCAAGGACAGGTGGCGCGGGCGCGTCGAGGCGCTCCGATGCCTCAAGGGCGTCGAGCTCCTCACGGCTTTCGCCCTCGTCGTAGAGGCGGACCTGTTCTCCAGGTTCCCGAGCGCCTCCAGCTTCGCGGCCTGGACGGGCCTTGTCCCCTCCGAGCACTCGAGCGGGGAGCGCACCTGCAACGGCCCGATAACGGGAAGCGGCAACCACCTGGTCAGGCGCCTGCTCGTCGAGGCTGCGTGGCACTACTCGCGCGCCAGCCCGGACCGCAAGTCGGGCACCGACCCCGAGGTCCCGCTTCGGCTGGAGAACCATGCGGCCAAGGGGACGAGGCGCCTTGTCGAGCGCAGGGCCGTGATGGCGAAGAGAAAGAGGCCCGCCGTGGCCAACTGCATCACGGCAAGGGAGCTCGCATGCTGGGTTTGGTCCATAGGCTGCATGGCCGAGGGGACCATGTAGCGGGCTGGCCCAATTCGGCTTCATCTCGCATCCCGCCCCGAATTCGACTGGCCGTTGAGGGCGATTCCTGATCGAACCCTGGGGCAGCGCATAGGCGCCACGCCCGCTCGCAGACTCTTCTTTACGAAGGTGACGCCCTCAGCCGAAGCAACGAACTGCGAAGCAACGCCCTGGACATATCGGGCATTCGAGGTGGCGGCCTCTTCGCCGAAAGCTTCCACCGCCCGGCAGGGCGAACCCGCGAATATTAGACTGCCAAGACGAGCGTCGATCTAGACACGACCGTCTAGGGACGGAATGCGAATGAGGATAAAGGCCGGGTCCTGAGGAAACTCGGGGCCTGGCCAATCTTACCCCTTGACAATGCTCTACTCATATTGCATATTGATTCGAATCCCCACATATCCTCAAAAAATGAAACGACCTCGCTGTTGCGAGGTCGGTGGTTATCCTGGCGTCCCCGGCGGGATTCGAACCCACGGCCTTCTGCTCCGGAGGCAGACGCGCTATCCAGCTGTGCCACGGGGACGCGACCGAATGATTATACGCTAGAATGAGCGGGCAAATCTATTCGAAGCAAAGGATTCACACCTCCATGAACCATACCGTCATAGTCGAGCGAATGGCATACGGCGCCGATGCGATTGGCCATCTTCCCGAAGGGAAGACCGTCTTCATCGAAGGCGGAGTGCCTGGGGATACCGTCGAAGTTGCATTGACGGAAGAGAAGCAGTCATTTGCGCGTGCAACGATTGCGCGCATTGTTGAGGCGTCGCCCGATCGCGTGAAGCCCGAATCGCTCATCGATCAGGTGTGCGGTACGGCTCCTTGGCAGTGCATGCGCTATGAGGCGCAGCTGTCTGCAAAGCGGCAAAACGTTGTGGGCGCTCTCGTGCATACGGCCCATGTGGACTCCGAACGCGCTGAGGCTCTCGTTCGCGAATGTGCGCCGAGCAAGCGCGTGTGGGGCTATCGCAACAAGCTGGAGATCGCGACCGGGGTCGATGGCCAGGGCCATTTCGAGTTAGGCTTCCATCGGGAGGGGACGGGCGAATTCGTGCCGTGCGATTCTTCGCGCCTCGCTCACAAGCAGATTGAGAAAGCACCGAAGGCGCTTCGCGGTGCCATCCGTTATGCCCAAGGTGATCAAGATCTCGGCATTTTCCGCGTCGGTGTGCGTCACAGCATGGTGACGGGCGAGCTCGAGGTGGCGCTTTGGACGAAGCCGGGCTCTTTTCCACGTGGATTGTTTGCCAAGACGCTGTCCACAGCGATCAAGACGACAAGCGTTGTGCGCGTGCTCGCTGATCCGGGAAAAGCGCGCAAGATCAAGGGTGTCGAGATCCTCGACGGCCGAGGTTATTGGCGCGAGCGTATCGGAGATGTGCAGTACTCGACGCAGGCTCCTTCGTTCTTCCAGGTCAATACCGCACAAGCGGGAAAGCTTGTGAGTTTTGTGCTCGAGGGCCTTGGTGACCTCGACGGTGCATACGTTGCAGACCTCTATGCCGGTGGCGGCACGTTTTCCATTCCATTGGCTCTCGCGGGGGCGGACGTTGTGGCCGTCGAGTCGGCCAAATCATCCGTGCGCGACCTGCGCTTCAATGCCGACAGCAACGGTGCCGACATCGATGTGGTCGGTGGAGATGCGGCGCGCGAGCTCGCAATGCTCGAAGACCTCGATGCACTTGTGGTCGATCCGCCGCGCGCAGGTCTTGCGGACGGTGTTGTGGGCGACATCGCCTCGACTGGCGCCTCGACCATCGCCTATGTGAGCTGTGACCCCGCAACATGGGCGCGGGATGTGGCGCGATTCGAGCAAACTGGCTATCAACTCCGAAGCGCCCAGCCGGTCGACATGTTCCCCCAGACCTATCACGTGGAGGTCGTGAGCTTCCTCGACCGTGTGAAATAGGTTCTCTCGAGTGAATATTGGGGGGATTTTCCCTTAGCATTTAAAACGGCTGGTAGAATCTTGTTTATGTATGTGCATGAAACGCAAACAAAGGAGAGACATCGTGGCTGATCTTTACACTCCGGCCTACCAGCCGACAGGCGACGAAATCGCCGTCCTGACGACCACGCAGGGCACCATCCGCGTGCAGCTGGCAGGCAAGGATGCTCCCATCCATGTTGGCAACTTCGTCGAACTTGCCCAGAGCGGTTTCTACGACGGGCTCAAGTTTCATCGCTATGTGCCTGGCTTTGTCATCCAGGGCGGTTGCCCCAACACGCGCGATATGACCCCTGAACAGGTTGCGCGTGGCGAGCGCGGCCCGCAGGGTCAGCCTGGCACCGGTGGTCCCGGCCATCAGATCAAGGGCGAGTGGCGCACGAATCCCAACAACGAGCACAAGGACGGCACGTTGGCCATGGCCCGTTCGTCCATGCCCGATTCGGCTGGCTCGCAGTTCTATTTCTGCCTGGGCCCGCAGCCGTTCCTCGATTCCGACTACACGGTGTTCGGCCAGACGATCGAAGGGCTCGACGTCATCGCCAAACTTCGTGCCGGTGATGTGATCGAGCACATCGAGATTGAGAACGCAACCGCTTAACGACCGAAACGTACGACCGAAACGAACCCGAGGTTTAAGAAGGTCCTGTTATGAACAACGAGCTATTCCAGCAAGCAAAGACCGCGGCGAACTCGCGTGACTACAATCGTGCGCTTGAGCTGTACAACATGTGTCTTCAGGATGAGGCCAATCCGTTGGCTCCCGGCGAGGCTGGTCTGATCTACCACCAGATCGGCAACTGCCTCACGAAGCTCAAGAGCTACTACGAGGCCATCCAGGCATACTCGAAGTCGACTGAGGATACGGCCTACGATGCAGTGGGCGTCGTCAATTGCAACCTCGGCATGGCGTATGCCGCCTTGCGCGATTGGCCGAACGCGATCAAGCACTTCGAGATTGCGGTGTCAGACCGTGCGTATCCCACGCCGTACAAGGCCTACACTGCGATGGGCAATGCTTTGCTCAAGCAGGGCAAGTCGGCCGAGGCTGGCGTCGCATTCCGAGAGGCCGCTCTTGACGAGGCAAACCCTGATCCCACGAAGGCGCTGCTCAATCTGGGCGTGTGCTTCATGGCGCTCAACCGTCCCGCCGATGCTATCGCTTCGTACGAAAGCGCATTGCAGTTCGATATGACATCTGAAATGCGTAACAAGATGTACGCAAGCCTCGGTCAAGCTTATGTCGCGCTGGGTCAGATGCAGCAGGCGGTCGACTATTTCGAGCGTGCGCTCGAAGATAAGACGTACTTCCTGTCCGCATCGGCGAGCGTCGATTACCAGCGTGCCGTTGCTGCTGTTTCGCAGGGCAATGCCGACACCACCCAATCGATTCCTGCCCTGGTCGACACGTCGGGCCTCGATGTCGTGGGCGAAGACGGCCTTCCGACCGCAGAGCCGGAGCCCTATGTCGTCGACGAGCATGCGGTCTCCGATGAGTATTACTTTGCCGATCAATACGAGAAGCAGGGCGATTACGCCACGACGAGCGAAGAGCGCTTCTTCAACTCGACTGACCAGGAGCTCGAGCAGTGGTCGAAGGGCGTCGTGAAAATGGAACGCAAGCGTCGCGGCGTCGGCTTGAAGATCTTTTTGGTTATCGTGCTGCTGCTGCTCGCGGCTGCTGCTGCCGGTTTGGTCCTGTACATGCAGGGCTTCGGCTATCCGACGCAAGAAGCTGTTGTCGAGCAGTTGTTCGACAACCCGGCATCCGAGAGCAACTACGCTAACGGCATCACGTCTGACGATATTACGGAGATGTCGAAGCTCATTGCCGACGGCTCGACCATTACGATTGATGGCGTCGACAAGTCGATGAGCTCCTCAACCGCCTATGTCACGGCTACAACCCCGCAGGGCGGCGACATCACGTACGAAGTGTCGCTCGTGCGCGACATGATAGGCTGGAAGGTTTCCAACCTCGAACTATACTTCGCCAGTCAGCACTAAGAGTGCTTAGGGAAAGGAAAGAGTACAACATGGCAATTCAGAAGACTTACACGATGATCAAGCCCGACGGCGTGCGCAACGGCCACATCGGCGAGATCGTCAACCGCTTTGAGCGCGCTGGCCTCACCATCGAGCAGATGCGCCTCGAGATGGTCACCCCCGAGCAGGCCAAGGCCAACTACGCCGAGCATGAGGGCAAGCCGTTCTACGAGGGCCTCATCGCCTATGTGACGTCCGGTCCGGTCGTCAAGATGGTCGTTTCCGGCGAGGGTGCTGTCTCCAAGGTCCGTTCGCTCATGGGCTCCACGAACCCGGCAGAGGCTGCGCCCGGCACTATCCGCGGCGATTTCGGTCTGTCCATGGACGAGAACGTCATTCATGGCTCCGACTCCACCGAGTCGGCAGAGCGCGAGATCGGCGTTTTCTTCGGCTAAGCCGAAACCACGAAGCATCTTTGGAAAGCCCGCTTTGGCGGGCTTTCTTGTTTGCAGCCGTCTAATGCGCAGGCGGTAAAACCCTCGCCATGATGCAACGGGGCAGTGTGGTTTTCGCTCTCGCTGAGATATAGCATTATGCAGATTCTCATACCAGGCTATTAACGATGATGAAAACGAGCATCATTAGCAGTTCACAACCTGTTCACAAGGGTTGTTACAGCTGTGGAGTTTGCCCAAACGCTACATGCGCATGGTAAAATCCAAGGTCGCATACAAGCTTTATTGACCCAAAGGGGTTTGACCATATGTCGATATTTGATTCTCTAACAGGTGGCCTGTCAGAGCTCACTGGTCAGATGTCTGCCGACATGGCTATCGACCTGGGTACTGCGAACACCCTGATTGCCATTTCGGGCGAGGGCATCGTCATCAATGAGCCGTCGGTCGTGGCCATCGAGAAGTCAACTCATCGTGTTCTGGCCGTCGGCCACGAGGCGAAGAACATGATCAACCACACGCCCGACGCCTTCTCCGCCGAGCATCCGCTGAAAGACGGCGTCATTGCCGACTACGACGTGACCGAGGCCATGATCTCGGCATTCATCAACAAAGCCGCGCCGCGCAAGTACCCATGGCAGGCTAAGCCGCGCATCGTCATCTGCATCCCATGCGGTGCCACATCCGTCGAGAAGCGCGCTGTGTTCGAGGCTGCCATCCAGGCAGGCGCCCGCCAGGCTTACCTCATCGAAGAGCCCATGGCTGCTGCAATGGGCGCCGATTTGCCGGTCACTGAACCGACGGGTTCGATGGTAGTCGACATCGGCGGCGGCACGACTGAGGTTGCGGTCATTTCGCTCGGCGGCATCGTCACATCGTCGTCCCTGCGTCTTGCGGGCAACAAGATGGACGAGGCCATCTCGATGCATCTCCGCGACTTGTTGGGCATCAAGATCGGCGAGCGTACGGCCGAGGTCATCAAGATCAAGATTGGCTCGATCCTTCCGTTTGAGGACGGTCGCGAGCGCGACATGATCATCTCGGGCCAAGACATGATTACCGAGCAGCCGAAAGAGGTAACCATCCAATCCGAGGATGTCCGTGCAGCGCTCATCCAACCGTGTGAGGACATGGTGCTCTCGATCAAGGAAACGTTTAAGAAGACGAACCCCGACCTTGCCAGCGACATCATCCAGAACGGTATCTTGCTCACTGGCGGCGGTGGCTTGCTTTCGGGTCTTGACCGCTATCTCACCGACAAGCTCGAGATTCCCGTATGGGTCAGCGAGACGGCGCTCACCAATGTCGTTTCCGGATGCCTCAAAGTGCTCGAGACCCCAACGGCGTTGCGCCAGACGCTCATGAGGTCCAAGTAAGCTCGATAGGTCGTTTGCATGCCGTCCAACTACCAACAAAGCGGGCCTCTGACCCGCCGTGCCGTGTTTGTTGCGCTGCTCATCGTATCGCTCGTTTTGGCGACGGTGTATGCGCGCGAGGGTGACGGCGGCCCGATTCACGCTGCTCAAAACGGCGTCATGGCTGTGACCGGCCAAGTCGGGCGTGTCGGCGCTGGCATTGGTGGCGGGACCGAGATGCTCGGCAACGTCGCCGACGATGCAACCGCAAACCCCGCAACGCTCACGGCCTTGCGCGAACAGAACGAGGAACTGCGCAAGCTGCTGGCCGACACCGATGAGTATCGCCAAGAAGCCGAGCGCCTTCGCGCCTTGCTCGACATGAAGCAGGTTTCGGGCGTCACCGGCCAGGCGGCGCATATCATCGGTCGTTCCGCCAACGCATGGGACCAGTCGATCACAATCGATTTGGGAAGTGCCGATGGTGTCGAGGCCGGTATGACGATCATGGGGGCGACAGGTGTCATCGGCCAGGTCGTGCGCACAGCTGATCACTCGTCGACGGTGCGCCTGCTCACCGATCCCAACTCGGGAGCGGCGGTCATGATTCAATCGACGCGCGCCTATGGCATCGTGCGCGGTTCGCTCGACGGCTTGCTCTATCTGGAAGACATCGACGAAGACCAGATTCCCCAGGTGGGCGATGTGGTTCTCACGTCGGGAATGGGCGGAAGCTACGAACGCGGTCTCATCGTCGGTGCGGTTGTCAGCGTGAACAAGACGACGAGCAACGCGACCGGCACCATCGTCGTTTCCCCAAATGACGACGCCTCGCTGCTCGAGGAAGTTATCGTCGTGTCTTCGGCGCCCGATATGTTCGCAGCCGAAAAGGCGGAAGCTGAGCGGCTTGCGGAAGAGGAAGCGAAGAAAGCCGCAGAAGAAGCCGAAGCTAACGCCGCCATCTACGGTGATTACAGCAATTCCAGCGACTATTCCTATTGGTCAGCTGAAGAAGGCGCCTAGGGGGGAGGGGCGATGATCACGCAAGAACGCATTGTCACGATCGTGGGCGCGGTTTTGGCCGTGCTGCTTCAAATTATTCTCGCCCCGCATATCGGGTTGTTCGGCGTGGTGCCTAACATCATCGTTGCATACACGCTCGTCGTTGCCGTCACGCAGCCCCAGTCGTTTGGCAGCGTCATGCCTTTCGTGCTCGGATTGTTCTTCGACTTGTTCACCGGTGGTCCCGTTGGTGCCATGGCGTTTTCGCTCATGGTGTTCTCTGTTGTGGCAGCCCGAGTGTTCGATACCATGAACAACGATACGCTGTTCATGCCGCTGCTCGTCTTGGGTGTCGGAGTATTGCTCGTTGAGCTGTCGTACGGTATGTTCCTGCTTTTGTTCGGCTATCCTGCTGGTCTGTTCGAGGCTATCGCATACCGTGTGTTCCCATGCTTTGTGTACGATTTGGTCATCGGTCTGCTTCTGTACCCGCTGGCCAAGCGTTTCCTCATGCCGACAGGTGTCCCGCGGACCGAGCTCACCCAGTTGCGCTAGGGGGGCTGCCGCGTGCTGTTCGCAATCATCGTCGCGATCATAACGTTCATCGTGGCCACGGCTGCCGTGGCTGCGTTCTTCGTGCTGCGCGCACGCAAAGCGGGCACGGTAGCCAAACCTTCGCACGCCGGTCGCGATCGCGTTCGCTCTGTCGATAACGTGGGTGTGAAAAGTACGCTTGACGAGCAGGTTCGTGCTCGCGGCGGCAAGCATGCGACTCCGACGACTGCGCCTGCGGAAACGACGACCGGGCGTGTCAGCGAGAGCTTGCGGTCGCGCTTTGTTGCGCTGGGCGTTTTGGCTGCTGCCATTTTCGGCTCTTTGACGGTGAAGCTTTGGAGCATGCAAGTGCTCGCGTCAGGGGAGTACAAGAACGAGGCGTTGCAGAACAAGTACACGACGGTGGCAACGCCGGCTCCGCGTGGACTCATCTACGATTCCGATGGCGTCATGCTTGTCGGCAACCGCACGGCGTTGACTGTGCTCGCCGATGCCGAGGTTGCCGATGACCATGATGTAGTGCAGCGGCTGTCAGCCGTGTTGGGCATTCCCTACAACGTTGTGCGCATGCGCATCCAGGACCAGAGTTCAGGTGCGCAGAGTCAACGTGTCGTTGCATCCGACGTGCGTCAGCGGGATGTCGCTTTCATTGCCGAGCATTCCGATGCGTTCGCGGGTGTCACGATCCAGGAGCGTGCGGTACGCGATTATCCGTATGGCGCTCTTGCCGCACATGTGCTGGGCTACACAGGCGCCATTTCCGATGCCGAGCTCGAAACGATGCCTGAAAACCGTAAGGTCGAGTTGGGCGATATCGTGGGCAAGAGCGGTGTCGAGTCGTACTACGACAACCTGCTTGCAGGGGAGCACGGCCAGAGGCGCGTCATTGCCGACTCGAAGGGGCGCGTCGTCGAGGTCGAAAGCGAGACGCCAGCCTTGCGAGGCTCGGATGTGTACTTGACCATCAAGGCGGCTGCTCAATATGTGGCCGATGTCGAGCTTGCCGAGCTCATCGCGCCCGGTAACGTCATCGGCAAAGGGAAGGGAGTCGGCGGTGCCGTTGTCGCCATGGACGTGACCGATGGCAGCATCCTCGTCATGTCCAGCTATCCGACGTTCACGCCCGAAACGTTCAACGGGGGCATCACCCAGGACGTGTGGGACCTCTATTCGACCGCCGAATCGTACTATCCGCTGCTCAATCGCACAATCTCGGGTTTGTATCCCGCTGCTTCGACTTACAAGGCGTTCTCGAGCCTTGCGGCGCTCAAGTACAACTTTGCCAACAAAGACACGAAATGGGTGTGCGAGGGCACATGGGACGGTTTCGGTTCGGGTGACTGGCAGGATTGCTGGTTTCGTTCGGGCCATGGCGAACTCGACTTGCACGGTGGCATCGTCAACTCGTGCGACGTCGTGTTCTACGAAATCGGCAAGGCGTTCTACTTTGCCGGCAAGACCCAGGGTGGGACGATTTCCGATACCGCACTGCAGGAGGAGATTGCGAAGTTCGGTTTCGGCAAGACCACTGGCGTCGATTTGACGGGCGAAGAAGGAGGTCGCGTCCCGACGCCCGAATGGAAGGAAGCGTACTGGTCTGATGTGCCGACCGAGGGTTTCTGGCGCGGCGGTGACATGACGAACCTCATCATCGGCCAAGGTGACGTGTTGACCACGCCGCTGCAGATCGCGGTCGCATATGGTGCGGTTGCGACGGGCAACATCATGAAGCCGCACCTGTTCAAGGAAGTGCGCAACGGTGAGGGCGCGAACGCTGCGGCAATCAAGTTCGAATCCGAAGTCGTCGACGTACCCGAAGTTGAGGAAAAGTACTACAAGGAAGTGCGCGACGCTCTCGCTGAGGTCGCGCTTGGTTCGCCCGAAACCATGAGCGCGTTCGCGGACTGGGGTGTAGACCCGACGATGGTTGGCAGCAAGACGGGCACTGGCGAGATGGCGGGCAAGGAAGATACTGCTTGGTACGTCTGCTATTATCCGAAAGACAATCCGAAATACGTGGTATCGACTTGCATCGAGCAGGGCGGTGGCGGTTCTACGGTTGCCGGTCCGGTCGGCGCGCACGTTCTAGGCGCACTGCTGGCAGCGGAAAACGGCGAGCTGACCGACATCGGACGCGTGGCTGGTTCGAGCGGCAAATCGGTTGAGGTTTCCAGCTCGGGCGGCGGGCGAACGGACTAGGGAAGGAGACCAGCTATGCCGGTACAACCGCAATTGAGCACCGTGCGCAGCGGCGCGGGCGCCTCGGGAAACGGGTCGTCTTCGAGCCTGTTGGGCCGCTTCGTCTCGGCGATAAACCTGCCGTTCGTGATTGTGGCCACGCTGCTCGTGCTCTACGGCTTGCTGGTCGTGTTCTCGGCAGTGAGCGCCGACGAGGACTACACGTTTTCGCGCCAGCTGGCTGGTGTGGCCATAGGACTCGTCGTGATGGCGCTTGTTTGGGCATTCGATTACAGAAGGCTTTCGGAATACACGACGCTGTTCATCATTGTGAACGTGGTGCTCATCTTGTCACCACACCTTCCGATTATCGGTGTCAACACCATGGGTGCGACGTCATGGGTCAAGATTGGCCCCCTTCCGCAGCTTCAGCCGGGCGAGTTTGCCAAGATTACCGTCATCTTGCTCGATGCGAGCATCATGGCACGCTATCAGGGAAGGCTCGACGATCCGCGCGAGTACCTCAAGGCAGTTGGCCTGATGCTCATACCGTTTGCCTGCATCATGACCCAGCCAGACTTGGGCACGGGCCTCGTATACCTGTTCATCGCCGCCGTCGCGCTCGTCATGGGTGGCGCAAATTGGCGCTATCTCGTCATCAGCCTGGCTGTGGGAATCGCATTGATTGTGGCAGTGTTCGTGATCGACGAAGTGCTGAAAGGGGCGACTGGCGAATACAAGCTGCTCAAGCAGTACCAGCGCAACCGCTTGCTCGTCTTCATGAACCAGGATTCAACCGATCTATCGGATGAGGGATACAATTTGCAGCAGGCGATGATCGCCATCGGTTCGGGTGGATTGTTCGGACAAGGCTACATGCAAGGTTCGCAACATGCATTGGGTATTTTGCCCGAAGCGCCTACCGATTTCATCTTCTGCGTTCTCGCCGAAGAACTTGGCTTCGTTGGAGTCATAACGTTGCTCGCGTTGTACGTTGCGCTCGTTATAATAGGTTTTCGGATAGCAAGTGCGTCAAGCGACATGTTCGGATTGCTGATCGTTTCATGCATCATTGGAATGTGGTTGTTCCAGATACTTGAGAACATCGGCATGACGTGCGGGCTTATGCCCATCACGGGCATCCCGCTGCCGTTCATGAGCTATGGGTCGTCGTTCATGATCGTGAACTTCGCCCTGCTCGGCTTCATGGGGTCTGTCTGGACGCGTGGAAAGCAGAATACGAGAAGGGTTGACTATGCAACTGCCCATTGACGTAAAAGCGCTCATTGACGAGATAACCGACATCGAGGCCGCGCGCAATACGCCGCTCTCCGTGAGCGTCTTCATCGACGAGGAGGCTCCGGCGGACCTTGCCGCACACGTGCGCAATGCATTTGCATCCACGATGCCGAGCGTGCGCATGACCGTTGCATATCTCGACGATACGTTCGTGCCTCATCCGACCGACGACGTTGCAATCATCGCAGCTGGCGAATCGGCCGTCATCGGCCCTGCGGCTACAGCGATTCGCGCGGTGGGCGTGCCCGTCATGGTGGTCACGACTCTGCCAACCGCCGTTGCCCAAAAAGCCGAAGAGCTCGGGCATGCGATTCCCGAAGGCGACCTCGTTTCACCTGAAGTTGAAACTGCCGGCGAAGAGCCGTATGCGCTTGACGATGAAGTTCGTGCAGCGCTCGACGACCGCATGGGTCGCTGGATCGTGGCGGCATGCCATGACAAGCGCCTCGCGCTGGCCATCGCGTTCCCGTTCGTGCGCCGTCCCCT
>CACZIP010000039.1 GCA_902781245.1 uncultured Coriobacteriaceae bacterium
TGTTAGCGTCGGGCTAAATTAGCCACACCCAAGTCAGGAAAGAATAGCCAATTCTGGTCAACTTAATTTCGCCAATACACCAGATGTCTCAGCCTATTTCTTTCATCTATTCGAATCTACTTGTTCATCTTCAACGCCATGGGAGACGACTCCACGGTCAGAGTCTCGAGCTCCGCGCCGCGGAAGCTCGCGCCCTTCATGATGAACACCGTAGCGCGGTCGAACACGCGGTCGAGCGCGCAGAGCAGCGTGTCGTCCCCGGTGAAGAACTCGTCCCAGTTGTTCACCGGCGTGTTGCTCGTGAGTATCATCGTGTTCGGGCAATCCTTCTCGTAGCGCCGGTCGATAACGTCGAAGAACAGCTCCGTGCAAGCATGGTCGAACGTGCAGCGCCCGACCTCGTCGACGATGAGGCACGACGGCTTCACCAGCATCGCGACCGTCCTCGACGGGTTGCCGGATTCTGCCGCCCTCTTCAGCTTGCTGCGCAATTCGGTGGCCTTGAGGTAGTATGTTTTGTAGCCGTTCAGACAGCACTCCCTGCCGTACGCTTGAGCAAGATGGGTTTTTCCTATTCCACCTGGGCCGATGAATGCAAGGTTCTTCCTCGCGTGCAGGTTCGCGAGCGCCGGGAGCTTGCGCAGCGCCGCCGCGTCCCGCCCGCGTATGCGGTCGAAGTCGAACCCCTCGAAGGTCTTGGGAACCTTCTGCGGAAGCCGGCTGAGCTTGAGAAGCGTGCTGATCACCTGGTCGTGGTGCTTGTCTGCCAGGTACGTGAACACCGCCTCGAGCGCGCCGAGCTCGTCCCTGCCCATGTCGAGGCGCACCGCAAGCTCGGCGAGCTCCTCGGGGGAGACGGCCACGTCGAACGAGGCGGCCATCTCGCTTACGCGCCCGTAGAGCGCCGTGACGGCGGCGTCGACCCGCGCCTCCGAGTTGGTTTTGCTCATCGCCGCCTCCTCCATCACAGCCTCCCCTCGAAGTCGAACTTGTCGAAGCCGGGCTTGCCCTTGGGCGGCTCGATCTGGGCGATCACGGTCGCGACCGGGGCGGTCGGCAGCTCCACCGGCTGGACGTCGGCGTACTGGTCGGCGCAGAAGCTGTCCTTGCGGCCCCAGGTCACGGGGTGCACCGCCAGCTCGCGCGACAGGTCGTCGGCGTAGACGTGAATCCACTCGCCGTCCCTGCTCACGCGGCAGGTCTTGCCGGAATACCAGTACGGCACGCCGAAGCGGCGCCCCTCGTAGCTCACGAATCCGTCGAAGCTGATGCGACGCCGGGGGCACAGGTACATCGCCAGCTCCTCGTCCCTTTCCAATTCGGTCGCCGCGGGCAGACACTTCGCGGCGTGCTCCTCGGCGGGGACGCAGTCCACGGCCCTGCGGTAGCGCCCGGACTGCTTGGCGCACCACTCGAGCGCCTGGACGTTCAAATCGGTGGCGTTGTAGAACCTGCGGCCGACCGCGAAATTGTGCTTCACGTAAGAAACCAGTCGCTCGACCTTGCCTTTTGTGAACGGGTGGCGCGGCTTGCACAGCTTCGTCTTGAACCCGACGCAAGCCATGAAGGCCGCGTAGTCCACCTGCCAGACGGGCTTGCCCTCGATGTCGCGCCCGGTCGTTACGCTCTTCATGTTGTCCGTGAGCACGTACTCCGGCACGCCCATGACCATGAAGGCGTGCACCATGCCTATGAAGAGGTTCTCCTGGCGCGCGTTCGGGAAGAACTCGACGTAGCAGGTGCCGCAGTGGTGGCACACCATCGCGAAGCACGCTATCTTGAACTCGGCGCCAGACCAGTCCTCGACCTTGACGAAGCCCCAGTCCATCTGGAAGGCCTCGCCGGGCTTCGTCTCGAATCGCCTGCCGCGGCTTCCCCGAGGGTCTGCCTTCGCCAGCTTGCGCTTGGCGGGAACCAGGTCGGCGTGCGCGGATACGTAGTTCTTGACGGTGGTCTTCCCACCCTTGTAGCCCTGGCCCTCGATGCGCTCGAAGATCACCTCGGAGTTCGTCACGCCATCCATCAGGAGGGCGTTCACCACCCCCTCGAAGCCGCTGATCACCGTCGTCTCGGCCTTCATGCCGCAGCGCCCGTGCGGCGTCACGACGAAGCCCTTAGCCTTGAGCGTCCGCGCCTTCGAGCGCGAGAGGCCGGTCCTCCTCGAGAACTCGGCAAGGTTCAGATGGTCGAGTTCGAATGAATCGCCCGCCTCGCGGGACATCTCCTCTATCGCCTTGTCTATAATTTCTTGCAGGCCATTGCGTTCGTTGTCATTCATGGTCCTCCTTCCACTGGCGTATTGGCGTATACCAGTGTAGGGCCGACAGCGACGCAATGGCTGTTTTAAGTTGACTGGATATTGGCGATTTTAGTTTGACTTTAGGTGGCTAATTTAGCCCGACGCTAACAAGGATGCGCGGACTATAGACACTTGACTATTGTCGCTGCATGAAACCGATTCGTATCCAGGACGTAGAAGAACCCTTACGTATTCGCAACAAAGAACAGCGTAAGTTAGATCGTTAGTGTCTACCCATTTTTGATACAGCTGTTCGAGGACATCCAATTCGTATTGGAATAAGTAGTCGTGTGAATACTCGTTATATCCCATCTCCTTGCAAACAATGATTGCGATATCGTTCGGGGGTAGATTGGTTATTGACAGGTATTTAAACACCAGTTCTTCGGGAATACCAAAGGGTTTGCGATGCAGGAATGGACGAATTGACAAAAGAATATCGGACGTAATCGTTTGAGATTCGTATCGTTCTGAAATAGTGCTTTCGGAATAAACGATTCGCGTAGATTCGAGGTCGTCCATACGAAGAGAAATCTCTCTATATGCCTTTTCACCTAAAAGAAAATTGTATGTCGGAATCATGCCCCAGCGATCTTCTCGACTCGCTTTGTCCCAAATAATAGTGAGCTGCTGAGCAATTTGCTTAGACAAATCTTCGGAATAGTAGGCGCCGAGAATAACTTTCACGCACAAAAGCATCCGCTCTTTACCGCACGCCAATTTACTGATGGCTTCTAAGTCGATAGAAGAGTCAATGTAAATCGCCTTGTAAAGCAGGTAGTCACGAAATACCTGGTCTCCGCAATCTACAGCGACATATTTCTGACAAACATCAAGCAATTCTTTTTCGTTAAGTGTTCTCAAAGAATCGAGATACTCTTGATGGGAAATGCCGAAATGCTTTTCAAGCGTCGATAAATCGCTATTGTCTCTGACCCGATGAGCTCCGAGAATGGAAGAAATAGTGCCGGCCAGTAATTCCGTCTTCGAAAGAGACCTGATCGCCTCTTTGTAAGATTCCTCGATTAAGGAAGCAAGATTGCTTGTTTCAAAATGACCAGATTCTAAAAGCGCACTAGAAATTGCGTACGCAACTCGAAGATTACCCTTTGACAGTTCAGCAATTTCTCGGGCGTATTGCCGATTGTCAATTCCAAAACACGAAACGATTACTGTTTCAACGCTGTCGATGTTAAGCGGTGCGAGACGCATGATGCTTGGGCTCGCCATGCCCTTTATTCTATCAATGACATATTGCTTGGCATAGCTTCTGACCGTTGCAAGAAGCCGCACGCTTTCGTACATTTGAGCAAAATCGATTATCGATTCGAGCTCTGATAGCTCGTTTGCGTCATCGAGAAGAACTACGCAAGGCTCATCATGCGGTATATCGATGTTTAAATCGTTCCAGATTGGTTGCCCATTAGATTTCACCACAATTGCTTTTGCCCCAAATTGCTCTTGAAACTGTCGAAGAGCATCAAGGGCAAGCCTTGTTTTACCGAATCCGGGTTTGCCGTCAATAAGCGTAACTTTTGAATCTGAAATCATGGTCACCAATGAGGACAAGTCGTCAGTCCTGCATAGCAAGGCAGTGTTAAGGGGAGCCGCAAATGGCGATCTGCTAGTTTTTTCTTCGAATGATTCTATTGACATTATCTGGCCGGTCGAACAAGCGATGCCTAGGTGGTCATAAGCAAGATGCGCATAATCACGTGACAACATTGCTGCCATCTGATCAACGCCGACCAGGTCAACTCGGGCGTCAATAGCGTTGAGTTGGGCTACATCCGAAGGGCTCAGGCGTCTACATGTGTGGGCAATGATAATCTTGTCGAGCCGACCTGGCGAAAGCGGATCTTCGGCTCTTAAGCAAGCGTCGATGTCATCTTTGATTTTCCGAATAGCTTTTGTTCGTTCCAGGTAATGCCCACATTCCAGAAACGCAAATCGATTGTTGGGAAGGACCCAGAAAGTATCTGGAGTTCCGGGTGCTGTTTTCGCTGATCCGGACGCTGTTCCAAGGTGATATGGTTTTTCAAGATTTCGACTAGCGGTTATAAGTTCCTGAGCAAGCATTTGGAACTCCGCACCATCGAGAGACTCAATTGCATTTCGAATTACTAATTCTCTATGGTTCACACGATTCCCCTTACTGGTTTTCATATTTGTCGAGATGCAGCTATAAACACTCGTCCGAACAATTCGGCAGTTTTTTCGCTTCATGTCGGGCAGTTCACGCATCTAGAGACGCCCTACGAATCGTTTATGCGAGCCTCAAGCTCGCCCATGAAGGTGTTGATTTCTCCAAACGCAGGCACATCGCCGAAAATCATCGGGCGCATGGACTTATAGTCTGCCTCAAGTTCTGCAAGCCTTTCTGGCTGCGGGGAGAGCTTCAACGTGCCGGGTTTCGCATCGGGAAGCTTCGACCACGGCGTGCGGTAGAACTTCTCCTTGAACGCGACCACCTTGGCCAAGAGTTCAGGCTGCGCGATTGCTTTCTCGGCGACGTCGGAATGCCCGAGTTTGTACATGTCGTAATAGTGGCGTGCGTAGCGTTTGGGCATCGCCTTTCCCTCGGGTCGGTTCGCCTCCTGGTGCAGGATCGTCGCCTTCTCCCAGAACGTGCGCTCCGGTGCTGCGGTGGCGACCACCGTCGATGGAGAGGCGAACAGCTGCGGATGCAACTCGGCAAGGTACGACGTTATCGTAGCTGGCTGCGAGGGCGTCCAGGCGGCGAGGGGGCCAATCTCGAGCTTCACCACGTCGAGGGTCGCCTCACTCGAGAAAAGCCTGGGGTAGGCGAACAGCACCGTTTCCTCGGCGTTGCCCATGCGCACATCCGCATCAACGCCAAGCTCTGCGGACAGGCTGGCTTTCAATGAAGGGACGAACGTGTTTGCGAGGTAATCGTTCGTGCGCTCGATGGTCTCGAGCTTGAACTTGTCCTGTTTGGTGTTCGAGCGCTTCTCCCATGGCTCGTTCAAGTCATAGCCGATGAGGCGCCAGTCCAGGATGAGGTCGACGTCTTCCGAGAAGCGCTCGATGAGCCCGAACGCCTTTGACAGGCTTGTGCCGCCCTTGAAGATGATGGAGTCCTTGAACTCGCTGCGGTGGAACAGGTAGTCGAGCAGGTAGCACACCCAGAGGTCCTTTTCCAAGATGGCCTCCGACAACCCGGTCTCAGAGACTCCGAGCTCGATGATGGCAGCTCGCTCCGAGCTTTCCTTGGTCACAACGCTTAACACCCCTTGGCCTCCTTCACCTTCTTTGCGAATCCAAACACCCAGGCCGTCGAGTTGCGGGTCTCGTCGTAGAGCGCCTCGATCTCCTTGTCGCTCAAGCGGGCGGCAATTCTTGCGGCGACTTTATCGTCGGCTGCATCCTTGCCGATGGCCTTGAGAGCCTGTATCACCAGGCACGTGATCGGCGAGCAGTCGAGGAGATCCCTGTTCGCCCGGTGCTTCATGGTTATCGCGAACCTGCCGTACTGGTAAGTTTTGTACGGTCCGCTGCTCACGTACTCGTAGACTGCAGGCACCTGAGTGTCGAGCCCGAGGCGATTGAGGGCGGTGTCGCCAGAGGGCGCGATCACCCATTTGTTGTTGCGCGCAATGGCATGCGCGACGGCGTCGGGCGTGGGCGGCACGTCAGCGTCGAGCTCCTCGACGCGCTTCGGCTTCGCGTACACCCCGCGCATGGCGCGCATGATGTCGCCCCGTTTCGCCATGCGGGACAGCACAGAGTTCGCGTTGTCCACGCTCGCGATGTCGTGGAAGTCCGACGGCACGAACACTGAACCGGGCTCCGCATCGGCGATTCGTTCTTCGATTTCTGTTGCGATGGACATAACTGTTCCCTTCATTTGAAATGTCAGAAAAAGTATATACTATTTCTGACATATTGCAACAGAGTCTCTGAACCTTAAATCACAAATAATGGCTGGAATTTGCGATTTCGTCCTCCCTCTTTCGATATCGAATACGCTTTCACCGCGTTAGTTCCAACGGCTCGAACTCGTTGAACATAAAACGCATGCGGTCGATGCTCTTCTCGATGTGCCAATGGCCGCAGTACCACTTCCTGTAGTCGAGGCGCCGCTCGATACGGTCGAGCCAGACCTCGGTCGATGTGTCAACCATGCTCTGGTCGATGCCTGGGAGGAACGCCTCGGTCGGCTCGTAGCCGAACGGGCAGGTGTGCGAGAGCACGACATCGACCTTCCAATCGAGCTCATCCAGTTTTGCTTCGACGCGAGCCTTCACTTCGTCGCTGGGCTGTTCGTCTGGGAACCACTTCGCGCCACGCTCGAGGCGGTACCATTTATCGACGCTGTACGCCCCGCCGATTACGATGGCGCTAATGCCGCCGAGGTCGTAAACCTCGCCGTCTTTCGCGAAGAGGATGTTGGGGTAGGCGTTCTCGACAAACACCTTCCCACCTCGCCATTCCTTTTCATGGTAGAGCCACGGCAGCGATTGGGGGCGCATCTCGTGGTTGCCGTGGATGCAAAAGACGGATGGTTCGATTCCCGCAACGGTCTTCTTCGTCCACCCGTCGCGTTCGCCTTTGAAGAAGTTGAAGCCGGCGTCGCCCAGAATGATTATGGTGTCCTCAGCAGTGAGTCCGTTGTCTTTTGCGAATCTTTTTACCGGCTTCAGTTTGCCGTGTTTGTCTCCAGTAATGTAGAAGGCCATTGCTCGTCCTATTCTTTCCCAGCTCTTGCTACCACATTTCCGAATAGCTCGGCAGCTTCTTTATCCATGCCAGGCAGCACATGACCATAAACATCCAGAGTGGTTGAAGCCTTGGCGTGACCCAAGCGCCGTGAAACAGTCAGAATATCCTCGCCGTTCTTAAGAAGCAGCGTAGCTTGCGTGTGCCTCAAGTCATGAAGACGTATGCCATCGAAGCCATGGTCATCCCGAAACGCGATGAAGGCTGATGTGAAGCACGATGGCCTATACCAATTGCCGCGGAAATCGCAAGCGACTGGTGTCTTGTCGGTCTGCTTGACGTGATAGAACGCGAGCGTGAGACGCTGCGCCTCTTTCTCGGTCTTCAAGAACTCAACGGTATCGTGATCCAGGGTGATCTTACGGGTGCTGCCTGCGGTCTTGGTCTCCTTGATCTCGACGCTCGCCTTGCCAGTTTTCGACTCGCTCTTATTAAGCTCGATAAGCGCTTTGTTGACATCAATGATGCCTTTGTCGAGGTCGATGTCGCCCCATGTCAAGCCACAAATCTCGCCACGGCGCATGCCCGTTGCGGCAGAGATACGCAACGCAATAGCGAACTGCCTATCAGGGCAACCCTTCATCAGCTCATACATGCGTGCAAGTTCCTTCTCGCTCAGCGAGTGCTTTTCAACACGTTTGACCGAAGGCCCCGAGAGCAGTTCGCAGGGGTTTCTGGGGATGATTTCCAAGTAGACCGCACGCTTCAGGGCGGTCTTGAAGAAGCTGAAGGTCTTACGGCATGTGCTGGCGCTGAGCGCTCCGCCGTTACGACCGCCATTTTGCAATTGCTCCTTGAAGAACTCCTCGATCTGGTAAGGCGTCAACTCGACCATCAGGCAATCGCCGAGATACGGGATGAGGCGATTGTTTGCCATGTCTGTATAACCGCGCAATGTTGTTTTGGAGAGGCTCTTGTTCGTCCTGCAATACTCCAGGAAATCCTCGAGGTATTCCTTGACGGTTATCTTTCGTGACCGGTAGTCGAGATCGGCGCCAATGAGCTCGTGCTTCCATTGAGCAAGCAGCAGCTTGGCTTCTGTCTTTGTGCGCGCCTCAACGCTTTTATCGAGCCTGTCGATCCGGCCCTTGTTGTCCTTTATGGTCACGCGCAGACGCCATCTTGCCTTGCCGCGTTTTTCGACGGTTCCCGGCCCAAGCAATTCCATAGTGGCCTACCGTCCCCTGGCTTTCTCGATCTTCTTAAGCCAGCGCGACTTGATGCGCTCGTATTCTGCCTGCTGCTTTTTCTGGTCCTGGGCCTGCTTTGGGATCCCAGGCTGCACTCCAGTTGGGACGATGTCATAAAACTCATCGGTGAGCTCAAGTTCGGCGATGATGTCGCTCGCAGTTTTTCCGGCTGCAACCCCATTGCTGATGATCTTGTTTTCGACGGCATAAAGGCGGTTCCGCCAGTCGTTGCTGCACTTGTCTGAGCAGTACAGGCCGGCGCGCTTGCGCTCCTGCTTGTTGGACGACGCCTCGCTTGGCTGCTTGTACTTGAAGGGGCGCCCGCACATCCTGTTGCCGCAGCACTTCCACAGCTCCGAATCGTTACAGGTGTTGACCAGCTGCACGCAGATCCCCTCGAGAAGCGACCCCTCGTAGAACGGATCGAGCCTGTAGCGGGGGTTGATTCTGTCCCAGACGGCCTCGATGTCGTTCGGCAACGGATCCAGGCTTACGAAGGCGTATTCGTAGCCGCTTCGCAGCGGAGCGCGAAGACGTTCGGGGTGCCAGACGTTCAAGCACCCCGAAGATGAGAGGCACAGGGAAACGAAGGATGTTGCTTGTTCCAAGTCGGGTTCGATGATATTCGCCGTGAGGCGCTTGCGCATATCGGGATCGATTTCTGGGGTCGAAAGGGTGGCTTCCACGACACGAGCCCATCCGCTATTTGATTCGTCGCTCAGAAGGCGTTCTACAAGGCCATATACGCTTCCCCTCGACGCATCAGTGGCGATTATCATCTTCACGGCATTCTGCAAGTTGAGAAGCGTGTAGACAACCTCGATATAGGAAACAATGCCGCCCGTTGCTGCGGTCTTGTCGCGACAGAACACCCTGCGTGCGTACTCAGATGCCAAAACAGTCGGCGTGAACCCAACAAGTAGGCTTTCGTGGTTGATTGCAGTTCCCGAAAGAAGGCTTAGCGAAGCTGCCTCCAGGCAGGTTTCGAGCGACGAGCTATCTTTGATTTGTATGGTTGTCGGGAAGGCGTTCTCATAGCGAAGACGATCGCCTTCTGCCAGATGCTTGTTGTGAAGGCGACTCGCGATGAATCGCTGCTTGGATGAGAACGTTGGTGCCAGGACGGCTCCCCACTTGCCGCAGAAGTCAACGACCGCATCGACATCTGCCAAATCTAAATCAAAGAGCTGATGAGAAAAGAACTCCACCGGGAGGCCGTCACGCATGATGCCCGGGTGCGGGAAACGGGCGACGCCCTCTGATGCAGAATCGCTCAGAACGGCTTCCCAATCGAATTCGACAAGGCAGATCAGCTTGCCGCTATCTGCGTCGAAAGCGGCATCGGGGAGTGGGGCCATCTCGCAGAACCCCTCTGGAACCGGGATGTCAACGCGCCCGAAGAGCGGCACGGGCCAAGGTGGAATCGAGAGCTCGCCGTGGCTTATCCTGAGCGTTTCCTTCGGCATCTCGTCCTCCAAATTCAATGAGATAAGAATATCTTAAATCGTTATACGTTCCTTAGCGCGATTATAGAGCCACCGTAGAACTTGTCAAGAACGAAGGGACGGTTTGAAAGATGATAGGGACATCAGTAGGCAGGAACACGGCGTTCGAGGATCTCCCGGAGGTGCTCACGCCCAAAGAGGTCAGTGATTACCTCGGCGTGCACGTGAAGAGCATCCGTCGCGCCATAACAGACGGAAAGCTGCACGCATTCAGGAACGGGAGCCGCTACTACGTGTGCAAGGATTGGGTGCGGGGATTTCAGGAAGATCATATGGTCGCCACGCCGGAGCGGAAGCCTCTCATTTCGGAATCTGACTTGCGTACAATTGGCGTGTTAGATGACCGTAAGTAAAGAAAAAGCGTTTTCGCGGGTCTGGCTCATTTGGCAGGAAAGCCCGTCATATCGAAAGCTCCCAGCACGCGCGCTGCGCGTGCTCACGGCTTTGGCTCAGTTCCAGGAGGGTTCTTGCCTCCCGACTCGCGTTACGGTTTCATATAGACGCTTGTGCGAGATGACGGGCCTGGATAAGCCCGACGTCTCGCGAGCGGTTAGGGCGCTCGCCGACGACGGCTTCGTACGCAAGCTGTGGACCGGCAATAGGGGGACCTGCTACGAGCTGAGGCGCCCGGACTGCATGCTTGCGGGGGTTGGCGAATACGACAACCCCGTTGGCGCACACGACAACCCCGGGGCTGGCAGCTGCGACAACTTGGGTGTTGGCGTCGAACACAACTCCGGAGTTGGCGATACCAACCACCCTATTAAGAGCCCTTTAACAAATGAGAGTAATAACTCTAGCCAACAAAGGACAGAGCCTTCCGTCGATTCAGACGGTTTCAAACAGCTTTGGCGAATGTGGCCGAACCACAACGGATCGCGGCCGCAGGCTTACGAGATTTACGCAAAGCTCGTCGATGCCGGCATCGACCCACTGGTGCTCGCCTCGATCGCTGAGGAATACAAGCAAGGGCTCTATGTCGATCCAAGGTATTATCCAAAACTTGCACGATGGTTGAATCCAGACGATATAGGCGGCTGGTGC
>CACZIP010000040.1 GCA_902781245.1 uncultured Coriobacteriaceae bacterium
AAAGCTGTTCGACCTCGAGGCTGAAGGCTATTTCTACACGCGTCTCCAGAATCCGACCTGCGACCTCGTTGCTGCAAAGATCACAGCGCTTGAAGGAGGAACGGCCGGCATGCTCACGTCGAGTGGCCAAGCTGCGAACTTCTTCGCCGTCTTCAACATTGCAACTGCAGGCGACCACGTCGTCGCTTCCAACTCCATATACGGTGGCACGTACAACCTTTTCGCAGTCACGATGGCCAAGATGGGCATTGACTTCACATTCGTGAGCCCCGACTGCACCGTTGAAGAACTCGATGCAGCTTTCCAGCCCAACACCAAAGCCGTTTTCGGTGAGACGATTGCCAATCCCGCCCTCACGGTGCTCGATATCGAGAAGTTCGCGAATGCAGCGCACGCCCACGGCGTACCGCTGATCGTTGACAACACCTTCCCCACTCCCATCATGTGCAGGCCGTTCGAATGGGGCGCCGATATCGTCACGCATTCGACGACGAAGTACCTCGACGGACATTCCGCAGCGCTTGGCGGATGCATCGTCGATAGCGGTAAGTTCGATTGGATGGCACAAGCTGACAGATTCCCTGGGCTGTGCACACCCGACGAGAGCTACCACGGCATCACCTATGCTGAGCGGTTCGGCATTGAAGGTGCCTACATCACGAAGGCCACCGCACAGCTCATGCGCGATTTCGGCGCAATGGCATCGCCGCAGAATGCGTATATCCTAAACCTTGGTCTCGAGAGCCTTCACGTCCGCGTAGCGCGACATTGCGAGAACGCGAAGATCATTGCTGAGCACCTCGTAAAGCATCCGCATGTGAGCTGGGTCAACTATCCTGGTCTCGAAGGTGACAAGTACCACTCTCTTGCAGCTAAGTACATGCCGAACGGAACCTGCGGCGTCATCAGCTTCGGTTGCAAGGGTGGGCGCGAAGCTGCAGAGCGCTTCATGAAGAACCTCGAAATAGCCCACATCGCCACCCATGTGGCCGACGCGGCAACCTGCTGTCTGCATCCCGCATCTTCAACGCACCGCCAGATGAGCGACGAAGAGCTTGCCGCGGCTGGAGTTCCGGGCGACATGGTTCGCCTGTCCGTCGGTCTCGAGGACGTCCGCGACCTCATCGCAGACATCGACCAGGCACTCGAAGAATAGATTGCTTATCGGGGCGATGCGTCAGCCTTTTGAGAGATGCATCGCCCAGATTAATACGCCTCAGTTCCTAACGAAGCAGATTCGAAAGCGGCCCGTTCGAAATGAGCGTGACGCGTTGAGTCGCGCGCGAAATCGCCGTGTAAAGGCGATGACGGCGCAATGGCTCGTTCGGGAACGCGCCTTCCTGCACGTCGGGCACGATCACATGGTCGAACTCGAGGCCTTTTGCCAATTTCACGTCGAGCAGGACGACGCCCGACTTGGGTAATGCGCCATCGTCACGTACCGTCTGGATAGGCGCGCCTTCGAGCATGCGCATCAACTGCTTCGCACGCGTTCTGCTGTTCGCGATAACGGCTGTTAACGACTCGTCCCCTGCAGCGCTGACGACTGCGTCCCAGATTGCTTGCTCGTATTCTTCGTCTGACGAGCATTCGACAATCTCTGGAGGCGTGCCAGGACGTTGAACCGAAGACGCTTCCAAACGCTCCCCTTCAGGAAGGAGCTTGGAAAACAGCTCTGTGATCTCTGGCGATGAACGGTAGCTGATCATGAGCGAGCACTCGTCGACGCTGCCACGCAAACGAACGAAGAGGTCCTTGATTGCAGGAAACGTTGCCGAACCCGCGTGAACGGCTTGATTGCCATCTCCCAGCAAGAGGAAATGTGCGTTCGGGAAGAACCGCGCCAATACCGCAAGCTGCGTAAGCGTGTAATCTTGCACCTCATCGACCATGACATATCGAGCATGGCGCTCGCCACCGCCAACAAGCGCGAGTTTCAGATAGAGCCATTCGACCGAATCGAGCGTCTGTTTTCCAAGGATTCGCATGCCGATCCTGTCAAGACGCAGCCAGCCGCCTTCTTCAATCGCTCGTTCGATAGGAGCGTAACGGGCTCTCAGCCACTGCTTGGTACACGAGATGAGCTCATCCTCGTCAAGTGGCGCAATTTGCTGCCCAAAGAGACGAATCTGCTCTTCGTTCGATAGGTCCAGCACCCGCTCCTGCACTTCTTCATCTTTCGAGAGGCGCATGATTCGTTGCTCGAGCTTATCTTTCAGATCCTCCATCGCAAGCGTGCACCTATGGGGGCCCATCTGCGCGCTCTGGAACTTGTCGAGCGACGCACGAATCGAGGAAGCACCGATGACGCGCTCGTCTTCGACCCGCAAATCGCAGAAATCGTTTGGCTCAAGAACAAGACCGGGAATAGCTTTGTCAATTGTGTCGAGCAATTCGATCGATTCCTCGCGTGAGATGCCGCGGCCCGATAGACCCAACCGCTCCATCAAGTCGTCCCATGTCAAAATCTGCGGGTTCGACTCCCCCATGTCAGGCAAGACGTTGTCGATGTAGTGCCCGAACACCGGATTCGGTGTGAGCAGGAACACGTCCGATGGCACGAGCGTCTCGCGCTCGGTGTAGAACAAGTACGCGATGCGCTGCAGCAACACCGACGTCTTGCCGGATCCGGCTATGCCCTGTACGAGCAACACCGGCACATCGGCATGCCTGATGACACGGTTCTGCTCTTTTTGAATGGTCGTCGTTATCGCCTCAAGACGCGCCGTGCGACGCTTCGACAACGATGCCAACAGCAAAGGGTCTTCTATTGCAACGGTCGTGTCGAAATAGGCATGCAGTTCGTTCTGGTCGAGATCGAACTGCCTGCGCAGCTGCAAATCAACTTCGATAATCCGTCCGTTCGCTTCGTACGAGGTTGCCCCATTCGATTGGTTGTAGTACACCTCGGCAACCGGACTGCGCCAATCGACGATAAAGTGGCGTCGCACCTCGTCGGTCATGCCTGCCGCGCCGATGTAGATGTCCTTCGACGCCTCGCCTTTGGGAAACTGCAAGCGCACTTTCGCGAAATACGGCTTCTTGAGCAGAAGCTGTGCGCGGCGGAGCTTTTCGGTATTGATGTCAGCTGACAGGTTGTAGCTCTCGATGATTCGATTCATGGCTTCGAGTTCTGCGAGCGTCTCAAGTTGGATGTCGGCAGCGAAATCACGCGTCATCTCGTCGAACATGTCCTCTTTATCTTCGAGAGCCTCGGCGAGGTCAGCGTCAAGTTGCGCACGGACATCTTGCTCGATGCGCAAGAGCTTTTCGTACGTGCTTGTCAGGTGCTGCTGTTCCTCTTCAAATATGGGGTCCATGGTCATCCTTGGCAATCTCGATGTAAAATAGGCCAAATTATTTTAGCGGAAAGCAGAAGGAGAATCGGTGGAACACGAGAAGTTGTGGACCCGCACGTTCATTGTGCTCATGGGCGTCAACTTCTGCTCGGCTCTCTCGTTCTATCTCACGATGGTGAAAATCACCGAGTTTGCAATGGACACGTACGGCGTGCCTCATAGCGTCGGCGGGCTCATGATCACCGCATATGTCATTGCAGCACTCCTGACCCGCTTGCTTTTCGGAGGCCGCATCGACTCGTGGGGCGTCAAGCGCTCCCTCGCCATAGGCACGACGATAAACGCAATCTCCATGGTGTTGTATCTCGTCCCGATGAGCTTTCCAGCGCTCATGGCCGTTCGCGTGATTCACGGCTTCGCATTCGCCATCATGTCGGGCTCTGCAGCAGCAGGGGCCGCTCTCGTCATTCCCCGCGAACGCTACGGCGAGGGCATTGGATACTTCTCGATGATGCAAGCTCTCGCAACGGGCGTCGGGCCGTTTGTTGCAATCCTCCTGACAAACCTGTTCAACAGTTACGTCGGCATGTTCGCGTGCGCCGCAGTCATTGCGGTTCTTGCCGTGCTCAGTTTGCTCTTGCTTGATATTCCCCATGTTGTCAGAGAGGACGAAACGGAGCTTCCGACAATGGGCGGTGCGCAACATATGCATGTCAAGCACGGCATCTCGTCGCTGATCCAGCTTTCGGTCGTTCCACTCGCGTCGGTATTGTTCCTTTGCTATCTCGGTTATTCGGGCATTCTCTCGTTTGTCACCTTGTACGCACAGGAACGCGGTCTCACTGACGCCGTGAGCCTTTACTTCGTAATCTATGCGATCGTCATCCTCATCTCGAGGCCTCCTGTCGGGCGCCGAGTTGACCGTGCAGGAGAAAACTCCATCATTTACTGGTGTTTTGCCTCGCTGACCGTCGGATTGACAATCCTAGCCTTCGCCTTCAACGGTCCCCTGTTGCTGCTTTCGGCGGCTTTCGTCGGTTTCGGCATAGGCGCCACCCAGTCAATCGTCCAAGCAGTCATTGCGCGTGACACGCCACAAAACGAGCTTGGCAAAGCCAATTCGACGTTCTTCATGAGCATGGACCTCGGCAGCGGTATAGGACCGATAATTATCGGCGCCGTGATTCCTTTCATCGGTTATAGCGGAAGCTATATCGCCTTGGCTGTTTGCGCTGCTTTTGCAGCCGTCGTCTACCATTTCGCGCATGGCAAGCGGCAAGGTTAGGCACATCTTGCTCGTTTCTTGATTGGCTTTCCAACTGATTGACCAAACCTGTTCGCAGCGCTAGAATAACCCTTCGCGTGATTGGGAATGGGCCCTTAGCTCAGTTGGTAGAGCAGGGGACTTTTAATCCCAAGGTCGGGGGTTCGAGTCCCCCAGGGCCCACCAGCTTGCCAATCATGCCCCTTTCTCTGAAGCTGGGCTGTCGTCCAATGGCAGGACTTCGGTTTTTGGTGCCGACTATCGGGGTTCGAATCCCTGCAGCCCAGCCACAACTTCCTGAAATTTCACTTGGATTCGAACCGATGAGGTCGGAGGCCGTTTAGCAAAATGCCCAGTGGGCATTTTGTAGGCCGACGGTCCGAGCGCATAAGCGCGAGGACGTTGATTTCCGCGCAGCGGAAATCGTGAATCCCTGCAGCCCAGCCACTTTTCATCTTCATCCCTGCAGCCCAGCCACTCCTTCCTGAAATCTTGCGAGGATTCGAGTAGCTATTCCCTCTTTGCAACTTCTTTGAACATGAGGCAATTCATCCAATTTCCCGCTTAAAACACCATATTTTGTGATATACACTTGATTATTAGTGCAAATATTGTGGTCAAGCGATTCACAAGGGTTTTGATGGGCGATATCAGCAAAGCAAAGCATGCTTCCAGCAAAACGTACGTTCGCGGTAAACATGCGAAACATGCACGCGTGGTTGAAAACACGCATTCGACTCGTATGCGCTATGCTGCTGGAACGTTTCTCGTCTCCTCCGCAATCGCTCTCGGGCTTTTCGCGGTGCTTCCCTTCAACGCTTCGGAGTCCGTAGACGTCGATCAAACCCGAACGGCAAGCGCGATCCAAGAAAGCCTTTCGACAAGAAGCGCCCAAGCGACTCAGAAAAGCGTTGAAGCCTCTGAGCAAAGCTCGTCCGCGGTTCAATCGCAGATGGCAAATGAATCCAACAATCAAGAATCTACGAACACCGAGACGAGAGGAGCAACCTCCGAAGCAACAACTGCGACACAGAATGCGGGAGCCGGATCATCCGGTGAAAACGATTCGGAGCAAATCGGGAATAGCGCAGACAACGCTTCGATCGAGAGCCAGATACAAGGCGAGGATGTCTCCAAAGAAGGCGCTTCCGATAAAGAAGGCGCTTCTGATAATACGGTTACAAGCGATGCCGTAACACCCAACGAGCAGTCCGATGAGAATGCTGGCGCGATTTCGACTCCATCTAATGCGGATTCTGCCCCAGAGCCTGAATTGAAGACCGATTCAAATGCTGCAATTAACAATGGCTCCAACAATCCTTCGTCGTTCATTGCAAGCATGGTGAGCAGTTATGACCCAGACGCTGTGGAGGCGAACACCGCGTTCTTCGAAACAGTTATCGAAGACAAGAAACACATCGCTCAAGACGAGGCTCAAAAGCTTGCTGAAAATCCCGTTAATTACACTTCCGTCGTCGAGCCGCAACTCCAGCAAGGTGTTTTGGACAGCGGATGCGAGATATTCTCGCTTTCCATGGCGCTTGAAAGCATGGGCATCAAGGCCGACCCCGTCGATATAGCTGAGGGCTACCTCGATTTCGAGGGCGGGATGACGGATGGCTTCGTTGGCAGCCCCTACGAAGGAGGCGCTGGTTTCCCAGCTGGCATCGAAAAAGCTGCCAACGCATATCTAAAAGACATTGGGTCAGATCGCCATGCATATGATCTGACTGGCAATTCCTTCGATGTCATCGCGGGTCTTGTATCGCGTGGTTATCCGATTCTCATCTGGACGACCATCGATTTTTCCGAACCGTTCTTCCATGACGTCGTCGAGGGTGATTACCAATGGTATGGCAACGAGCACTGCGTGCTTCTTTGCGGCCTATCTGACGACACTGTGCTCGTCTGCGATCCACTCGAAGGCCTCATCGAACGCGATGCCGAACAGTTCATAGAGATTTACGAGCAATGCGGGAGCATGGCACTCTACGTCCGTTAATCGAACTCTCATAAGGTGGATGAATGGCACGGTGTTCCCAGGGAGCTTTGCGCCACCAGTGGTACAAAGCTCCCTGGGAACACTGTGCCATCTAGAGCGCAAACCCAACCAGTTCGAAGGCAAGCCCACAGACCACACTCACGGCAACGAGCGCGACGATTATGAGGGCGTTCTCCCCTGCGGGTCTGTTTGTTCGCAGCAACACCAACATGCCAACGCCTGCAGCAGTCAGCAAACCCGCCATCATTGCACCGAAGCTGAGCACTCCCTCGATGTAGAGCTGGGCAATCGCTACGCTTGCTGCACAATTGGGAATGAGGCCGACAATAGCAGAGCCAACAACTGCCAAAAGCCCATTGGCGCCCAAGAACTCGCCGAGTGCTTCCTCACCTACAAGAGCCAACACAGCATTGAGCACGATCAAGATGAGGAACACGAACATCGTGACCTGAATCGTATGCTTCAACGCACTGCGCGTGATGCCGCCCCAGCCTTCATCATGCGAATGATCATGATGTTGGTGCTCGTGCTGACATGACTCGTCGCAGTCATTGTGCTCGTAGACGAGCTCGGGATTATGCTCGCACGTCTCGCACCCATGATTGCATTCGCAATGGTCGCGCTCGCATAACTCGTGAATGTGCAAATGCTTGTGGTCACGATGCGTTGCACGCATGACAGCATCGACCGCAAAGCCGAAAACCATTCCGATGAGAATCTTCAAACCGATGACGGTGAACAAAACGTTTGGCGGCACTTGCTCGGCTATGAATATGGGCAGCATCTCATCGGATGTTGAAAGGAACACGGCAAATAGCGTGCCAAGCGTTACAACTCGTGCTGCATAGAGCGTTGAGGCCGCAGCAGAAAACCCGCATTGCGGTACCACGCCGAGCAGTGCGCCCAACGCAGGACCGCCAACTCCAGCACGTCTGATGGCATCTTGAGCCTTCGAACCAGTCTTGTGTTCGAGCCATTCCATGAACAAGTATGTGACGAACAGGAACGGTATCAGATACAACGTATCGAAAAACGCATCCTGCAATATGTCAAACGCCATGTCTGCAAAATCCGCGCCGTGTTCTATCCCGTGTTCGTGCATTCCAGCTCCATTCTTCTAACAAAAAGGAACGGTGCTTTATGGATGTTGCTCATATGAGCACCTGTTCATTCCGTCATAAAACGCAAGAACGGGACGTCTTTCGACGTCCCGTCCATTTAGTGCTGTCACAGGTTAGCCGAGTTATTTAACCTGCGATATCAGAATGCGACTTTCGTCACAGTTCTTACATCATTCCACCCATTCCGGCGGCAGCGGCTGCGGCAGCAGCAGCCGGATCGGGATCCTTCGGGATCTCGTTGATGGTGGCTTCGGTGATGAGGATGAGTGCCGCAACGGAAGCAGCGGACTCGAGAGCCGTGCGCGTGACCTTGACCGGGTCGGAAACACCCATGGCAATGAGGTCGCCGTACTCGCCGGTCGCACAGTTCAGGCCTTCGCCCTTGGCCAGGCCCTTGACCTTCTCGACGACGACAGAACCCTCGAAGCCAGCATTGCCGGCGATGGCGCGCAGAGGAGCCTCGACAGCCTTGCGGATGATGTTGATGCCGACTTCTTCGTCCTTGTCAGCAGCCTCGACCTTGTCGAGAACGGGAAGAGCGTTCACGAGAGCCACGCCGCCGCCAGCAACGATGCCCTCTTCGACAGCCGCGCGCGTAGCCTGCAGCGCGTCCTCGATGCGGCTCTTCTTTTCCTTAAGCTCAGGCTCGGTAGCTGCGCCAACCTTCAGCACTGCGACACCGCCGGACAGCTTGGAGAGACGCTCCTGGAGCTTCTCGCGGTCGAATTCGCTCTCGGTGCGCTCGAGCTCGGCCTTGATCTGGACAACGCGTGCGTCGATTGCCGCCTTGTCGCCAGCGCCGTCGACGATGAGGATGGTGTCCTTCGTGACCTTGACGGTGCGGGCATGGCCGCAAGCTGCGACGGTCGCATCAGCGAGCGTCATGCCGAAATCCTTGGCAACGACCTGGGCGCCGGTGACGGCAGCCATGTCCTCGAGGATGCGCTTGCGGCGGTCGCCGAATCCAGGAGCCTTGACGGCAACGACGTTGAGCGTGCCGCGAAGCTTGTTGAGCAGCAGCGTGGCAAGTGCCTCGCCCTCGACGTCCTCAGCAACGATGAGCAGCGAACGACCAGACTTCATGACTTCCTCCAGCAGCGGGACCATGTCCTGGATGCTGTTGACCTTCTGGTCGGTGAGCAGGATGTACGGATCGTTGAGAACTGCTTCCATACGCTCCATGTCGGTGGCCATGTACGGGGAGATGTAGCCGCGATCGTACTGCATGCCCTCGACGATTTCCATGTCCATGCCGAAGGTCTGGCTCTCCTCGACAGAGATGGCGCCATCGTTGCCCACAGCGTCCATGGCCTCGGCTATCTTCTCGCCGATTTCAGCATCGCCGGCAGAGATGGTGCCGACGTTGGCAATCTGCTCCTTGGTGGAGACCTTCTGAGCATCAGCCTTGATCTGCTCGACGATGGCGATGGTGGCCTTCTGGATGCCGCGGCGGATACCCAAAGCATCAGCGCCAGCGGTCACGTTGCGCAGACCCTCGCGAACGATGACGTCAGCCAGCAGAGTGGCGGTCGTCGTACCGTCGCCTGCAACGTCGTTCGTCTTGACGGCAGCTTCACGCACGAGCTGGGCGCCCATGTTCTCAACCGGATCCTCGAGCTCGATCTCGCGGGCAACGGTGACACCGTCGTTGGTGATAACCGGAGCGCCATAGGACTTCTCGATGGCCACGTAACGGCCCTTGGGGCCAAGGGTGACCTTGACGGCGTCAGACAGCTTGGTCACGCCGTTGGCAAGAGCGCCACGCGCATCTGCCTCAAACCTAATATCCTTTGCCATTGGTTTGACTTCCTTTCAGTTGTGTTATTCGCAGATTGCGTAAATGTCGTCAGCACGGAGGATGAGCACTTCCTCGCCGTCGTAGCTGACTTCGGTCCCGCCGTACTTGCTGTAGATGACCTTGTCGCCAACCTTGACGGGAACGGGAAACTTGTTGCCGTCCTTGTCGATTTTGCCTTCGCCAACAGCGATGACGGTGCCGGTCTGGGGCTTTTCCTTCGACTCGCTTGCCAGATACAGGCCAGAAGCAGTCTGGGCCTCGGCCTCATCGGCCTTGACGATCACGCGATCGCCCAGCGGTTTAAGAGCCATGGTTCATGCCTTCCTTTCGTGCATATGCCATTTATAACCAAGTTTCAAAGTTTAGCACTCCGACCATTGGAGTGCTAACAGCTACGTACTATAGCATCACCACGCTCCAGTTGGGCGAGTTTACCGAACCGTCATTTTCCCGCCACATTATTTAGCGATTTGCGCCATGGACATGCCAAGCGGATGGGCACCTGCCAGACAGCTTACCTGGTAACTGTCTGGCAGGTGCCTTGTTTCGAAAGTCCCGTCCCCTAACACATAAGAAGAGGCGCCCCGTAGGGCGCCTCCAACAAGCGATGCTCGTTAAATCCTAGTAGTTCTCAGCACGAAGCTCGAAGTAGGACTTCGGATGCATGCACACCGGGCAAACCTCGGGAGCCTTGCTGCCGATGACGATGTGGCCGCAGTTGCTGCAAATCCAGGTGCGATCGCCGTCGCGCGAGAAGACGAGACCGCCCTCGATGTTGCCGATGAGCTGGCGATAGCGCTCTTCATGATGCTTCTCGATGGCGCCGACCATGCGGAACTTCGCGGCAATCTCCTTGAAGCCCTCCTCGTCAGCCACCTTCGCGAACTCGTCGTACATGTCGGTCCACTCGTAGTTCTCACCGTCAGCAGCATCGTTCAAGTTCGTGAGCGTGTCGGGCACGTCACCGTCGTGCAGGTACTTGAACCAAATCTTTGCATGCTCTTTCTCGTTCCTCGAAGTTTCGAGGAAAAGGTTCGAGATCTGCACATAGCCTTCGTTCTTGGCTTTGCTGGCATAATACTGATACTTCGTGTGGGCCTGCGACTCACCGGCAAAAGCGGTCTGCAGGTTCTCCCATGTTTTGCTGCCCTGAAGCTCCATAGTTGCTCCTATCTTTAAGTCGTTGCATTTTTAAGCCTTTTATCGAATGCTTATGGATGCAATGCAGATTCTGGCGGGCAGGGTTGTCGACATGACTGGTGAGTGGCAACCTGCCCCATCCGGGCGAGGCCGCGGATAAGCTGGATGAAGGCGAGCCCGCCTCGTTCTTCGGATCTCTTCTAGGAGTTAGCGGTCCCGGGTGCGGAAGCAGGAGCCCGCCGACGAGCAGGAGGGAGACCGCATGATCTACGCAGGTGTGGACATCGCGAAGATGGACCACGTGATCGGCGCCGTCGACGAGACGGGAGCCGAGGCCGCAAGCCCCATGAAGTTCAAGAACAGCGAGGCCGGCTTCGAGCGGTGCATAGCGTGGCTGGAGTCCGTCGCCGAGTCGGAAGACGAGGTCTTCGTCGGCATGGAGGCCACCGGCCACTACTGGAAAGCCTGCTTCGCCTACCTCATGGCCGCGGGCTACAGGGTTTGCGTCGTCAACCCCATGCAGGTGCACGCCATGCGCAAGCTCAAGAACCTCGCGGGCGTGAAGAACGACCGCATAGACTCGTGGCTGATCGCCGAGACGCTCCGGCAGGGCGACTACGACGAGACGAGGCTGGCCACCGACGAGGTGCAGGCCCTCAAGCAGCTCACCCGCTACCACCAGGGCCTCAAGCAGGAGCTCGCCACCGTGAAGACCCAGGCCATATGCGTGCTCGACGCCTACTTCCCCGAGTACGCCGTGCTCTTCTCCGACATGTTCGGGGCCGCGTCGCTGAAGGTGCTCGCCGAGTGCCCGACGCCCTCCGAGGTCGCCCGCAAGCGCGCCTCGTCGATAGCGAAGCTGCTCTCCGAGGGCTCGCGCGGCAGGCTCGGCGCGGACAAGGCCGCCCAGGTCAAGGCCGCCGCCAAGTCGTCGGTCGGCATCAAGCTCGGCGAGGAGGCCGCGTCGTTCCAGATCAAGACGATGGTGTCGCAAATCGAGTTCCTGAACCAGACCATCGCCAAGGTCGAGAAGGAGGTCGCGTCGCTCCTCGAGAAGGTCGAGCCCAACATCACGACCATCCCCGGCGTGTCCACGACGACCGGCGCCCAGATCGTCGCCGAGATCGGCGACGTGAAGAGGTTCAAGAACGCCGCGTCGATCGTCAAGTACGCGGGCCTCAACTCCGGCGTCGACGAGTCGGGCAAGTTCTCCGCCGAGGGCGTGCCGATAACCAAGCACGGCTCGCCCTACCTGCGACGGTCGCTGTGGCTGGCCGCCAACCGGGCCAGGCAGTACGACCCGAGGCTCAAGGAGTACTACGACAAGCTACGTCGCAAGGGCAAGCCCCACCGCGTCGCCGTCACAGCGGTCGCCAGGAAGCTCTGCCACATCGTCTACGCCGTCATGCGCGACGGGGAGCCGTACGACCCGGCAAAGTAGCCCCGACCGACATATCGCCTTTGCCGTCATCGCGTCCGCGATTCGCTCCATTGCGCCCAAAAGCATTCGATATCCGGCTGTCAAAGTGCGTTAATCGGGTAAATCTACTCAGCTTCAAAAAACTTCGGATTATCCCTTGACTTCATATAGCTGGTCTCCTCTTTCATATAGCTGGTCTCCTCTCGTCTCGGTGTCAGCTATTTTGAAACGTTACCACATTCCAACAGTCAAAAAAGCTTATTTTTCAGTTCTGCACAATGCGTTATCCTGATACAACTTTATGGATGCAAATGCTACACAATTGCTCGTCGGCATTGACGTCGGATCGACCACGGTGAAAGCTGCCGCGGTCGATGGCGCTACGCATAAAATCCTGAGCGCCACATACTTACGCCATCACGCTCACCAGCTGAAAACCGCTGAACGGGTTCTCGATGACATCATGCACGAACTCGGCGACCAGCCGGCGCTCATAGCTGTAACGGGTTCTGGCGGCAAGGAGCTTGCCGAATCGCTCTGCGTACCCTACGTCCAAGAAGTCATTGCGAACTCGATTGCTGTTGCCACCCATTACCCGTCGGCGCGTGTGGCAATCGAGTTGGGTGGCCAGGATGCGAAGATGATCTTCTTCGAACCTGGCTACGACAAGGAGACGCTCAAGGTTTCCGATATGCGCATGAATGGTTCGTGCGCAGGTGGCACGGGCGCATTCCTCGACGAGATTGCCTCGCTTCTCAAGATTCCGGTCGAAAAGCTCAACGAAGCTGCCTCGGCCGGCAAGACGCTCTACAGCATTTCGGGGCGCTGCGGTGTATTCGCGAAAACGGACATTCAACCGCTCATCAACCAGGGCGCGGCCAAAGAGGACATCGCACTTTCAACATTCCACGCCGTCGCCAAGCAGACGCTCGGCGGCCTTGCTCAAGGCATGGATGTCATCCCACCTGTCATTTTCGAAGGTGGTCCGCTTACGTTCAACCCGATGTTGATCGAAGTGTTCAAGCAACGCTTGCGCATCGATGGCGCTGACGTCATCATCCCCGACCAACCCGAGATCATCGTCGCGCGCGGTGCTGCATTGTCTTTGCAAAAGCTGTTCGAAGATGCAAACCTCGAACCCATGACACTCGGAGAAGCGCGCGAAAAGGTTCGCATAGCAGCTGATTCGGTGCATCTACGCCCAAGCTCGAGCAAGCCGTTCTTCGAAACGGAGGATGAGCTGCTCGCGTTCCGCAAGCGCCACGAATCGGCAGCTTCGCCAGCAGGCCCTACAGCATACAAGCCGGGTTCGACGGTACACGCCTATCTAGGCATCGACTCAGGTTCGACCACCACGAAGTTCGCCCTCGTCGATGAAAACGGCAACCTGCTTGATTCGTTCTACGCAAACAACGAGGGCGAGCCGCTCGATGTCGCCAAAACCGCGCTTTGCGAGCTCGACAAGCGTTGGACCGATGCGGGCGTCTACCTTGATATTCTGGGCTGCGCAACAACTGGATACGGTGAACTGCTCTTCGCCAAAGCGTTCCGCGCCGATTGTCATGTCGTCGAAACGGTCGCTCACGCGCTTGCAGCTGCACGCTATGTTGACGATGCGACCTTCATCCTAGACATTGGCGGTCAGGACATGAAAGCCATTTGGATCGATGATGGCATCGTGACCGACATCCTCGTGAACGAGGCATGTTCGAGTGGCTGCGGCTCTTTCCTGGAAAACTTTGCACGCACGCTCGGCATCCAAACGCGCGATATCGCCGAAGCGGCATTCCGCTCGAAAAGCCCAGCAGAACTCGGCAGCCGCTGCACTGTGTTCATGAACTCGTCAGTCGTCACCGAGCAAAAGAACGGCAAATCACCCGACGACATCATGGCAGGCCTTTGCCGCTCCATCATCGAGAACGTTTTCACAAAGGCCATCCGCGTCTCGAACCTTGACTGCCTCGG
>CACZIP010000041.1 GCA_902781245.1 uncultured Coriobacteriaceae bacterium
GGCCGATGCGTCAGATTAATGAATTTGACCGGCTGCGTCAGATTAAATAAGTCGACCAGAAATCATGGAAACAAGGGGCGTCATTGTGACGTTCTACAGCTTAACTTAACTCGCACGCGAGTGAAAGTCTCGCGCAGTGCCGCTACTGTAACGACCTCGTATTGGTCGAAGCCAGAATGCTGCAGCGTTTGCCGAAGCCGGCTGCCACGGGTCATGGCAAAAGCTTCGTAGCGCGCAATTAACAGAGTTGATGGCGCGTTTCGTCACCCTTGGCAAGCCGTATTCATCAGGATGCGGCTTTTTGCATCCTTTGATAGTGGGGGTGACGATAGTGTTTGATTTGACACATATGAAAACGCGCATGCGAACCATTGCGATGCTTCTTATTTCGGCAGTCGCCATATCCCTTATGTGCGGGTTGATGCCGAACTACGCTTATGCTGCAGCGGTGGATGACGTTGCCGCGGAGATAGTGAAGTTGTACGCCGACCCCACTGCGTACAGTGCAAGCGATCGTGATTGGGTGGAAGGAGTCTTTGCTGATTACAGTGCTCTGTCCGATCAGGATCGCGCCGCTCTTGATGCGAGGGAAGGCCATCCGGAAACCAACCAGCCATTGGGTCGTGTCCTCGAGGTGGCAGTATGGTCTGTGCGCTCGTATGACCCTATCGACAACTGGACGACACTTCCCGATGGCACCTACGATGCCAACTCGACACCTGCGCTTTCATCCTCTTACAACAAAGGCAAGAGCACGTCGCCCCGTCAGAAGCCATGGAGCGTGAAGAGCGTGACGGTGTCGGGCGGAATGGCCACCGCAACGGTTACTGTTGAGAGCGACACATACCCCGCGCTGTGGATGGGGGGCGTGACGTATCCAAATACGAGTTCAAGTGGCAATTGCGAATTCTCTGGCATCCCCATCGACCTGAACTCGACGTTTTATTTTGCGGGTGTTTCCTCGTCCATGCCCATCCCCATTGCATTCTCCCTGACCACCTCTATTGAGGAGCCCGCGTATGTTGCGTATCACACGGTGACGTTCCGAGATGGTTATACCGAAGGGGATGAGGGCATCCTGAAAACAGAGGAAGTCGAGCATGGCCAGAGCGCAACAGCTCCCGATCAGCCTACACGAGATGGGTTCGTGTTCAATAGGTGGTATCCGGAATTCAGCAACGTCACCAACGACCTCACAGTCAATGCTATCTGGCTCAAGGAAGGCGTTAACTACTACACGGTTAAGTTCCTCGACGGACCTGATGGCAACATTATCGCTACTTTCGAAAACGTAGAAGAAGGCGGTTTTATCACGCCACCCGAAGTTTCGAAACGCCCGGGGTATACGTTTGTCGGCTGGGATCCTCCTGGGCCGTTCGACAACATCACTTCGGACCTGACCATCGTCGCGCAGTGGATGAGCGACGACGAGGTAACGGCAGAGGCCGTCCGAGAGAAGATTGACGCGTTGCCAGATGAAAAAACCCTGGTTGGTGATACGGATAACCCAGCCGTGGCAGAGGCTGGCAAGGCGTACAACGCGATGACGGAAACACAGAGAGCGCTTCTTCGTGATTCCGAACAGCTGCGTTTGGTACGTGCCCTCATCGCGGTGCTCCCAGGCGATCCGTTCGATATCAACCTTGATACTCAAGAACGCATGACCACGCCGATCAAAACTGCGCAAACCGCTTACGGACTGCTGTCTGAACAGCTGCAAGCTCAGCTCGACAACGAAACGCCAACGACCGCCAGTCGCAGCTATGGACGTTACCTGGAGAGTGCGGTTTGGGCACTTGACTCGTTGCGTGCGGTCAATGACATCACGATTCTCAAGGATGGCACATATTCCAAGGGCTTCACTTCGTCATCGTCGCGCGGCAAGAATGCGCTCAAGCACGACGTAACATTCACCGTAACGAGCGTGACGGTGAAGGATGGGCACGTGACGGCTACGGTTGAGTGCAGCGGCACCTCGTATCAAACGCTGTCCATCGGCGGCAAGAAATACGAGAACACGCAGACTAAGGCGGGTGCGAAGCCCCAGTTCGAAATACCGCTTAACCTTAACTCGACCGTCCATTTTTCGGTGAAGAGCAAGAGCGCCACCGAAGAGACCGAAGCGGTCGCGTTCGAGATGACCATCTCCGCTGATGAGGGGTCCATGACGCCCGATCCAAAGAAAGAAGACGATAGCAAAGGTGGTGGATCGGAAGGCGGCAAGGACGATCCCGACTCGCCAGATGGTGGGTCCGTCCCTCCCAGCTCCTCGAATTCGGGAGGCGGCAACGCAGGTAATCTCTCATCGCTACTCCGCACGGGCAGCACAGGTTCTGGCTCTTCGAGTGCAAACGGAGCGCTGGCGGATTCGGAAGCGTCAAAATCCGCTACAAGTAAGTCGAACAATGTGGCTGGTAAGGGTGGCCTTTCCACGGAATCCGCATCAGCTAATGGCATCCTTCCAATCAATCTAGCACCAGCTATTGCAGGTGGCACTCTGTTTGCAGCTTCGCTCGGTTGCCTGGCCTTTGCGCTGAGATTCGTGAGACGCGAAGAACTACTCCGATAGAGGCGTGTTGTCAGTGCATGTGCGATGCTTAAAACCAAAAGCAAGCCGGGCGGCGCTTGCGGCTCTGTTCGTCTGCGCGGTCCTAGCACTGTCTTATGCGTTTCCATCGAGTGCTTACGGCTATTTCAACGAGGCTGCGACCAGCTTCCCAGCTTCGCAAGATCTCGGAACCTACGATGACCCCATTGTGGGAAGCCAGCTGCCCGATGGCAACTATCGGGTGACGGCACGCACGACGTCGAGCATGTGCATCTTCTACACCAATCCCGCAAACGCCGAAGCACGCGATTCCAAAGAGCAAGCGATTCTCATGGTCAATGGTGGAAGCATGACCGCGGTGTTCTATGTCTCGAAGGCGTACAACTATCTCTACATGGGAACACAAGAGCAGGCGGCAGCTGCAACGAACGCCGATGGCACCGATCCTTCGCAGTATATGGTGGGCGATCCGCCGGAAGGCTATGTCCCTCATCTGTTTACCATGAGCGTCCCATCGCTGAATACGCCGATTACATTCGCGTCGTATAGCGGGGGAAACAATGGGAACGAAGCGGGCAAGTGGTACACGCGCCAAGTTGTGTTCGGCATGACCACCGCCGAGTATCAGCAGATAGTCATGGAATCACGTCAGCAAGACGAGCCTGAACAGCAAGACCCAGGGCAAGATTCTTCGCAAGATCAATCGGGCCAACAAGACCAACAGGCAAACTTGAACCCCAACAACGTGAATACGTCGGAAAACGAAGGAAACCTGAATCAGCAGGAAGAGAATCAAACGCAGCAATCCGAGTCTGACGATCAAAAGCAAACTGCGCAGGGGAGCGAGAAGCGCGGAGTGAAGATGGTCATCGTCAACCCTGACATCAACGTTGACATTGAAGCGAGCGAGGCCGAAGAACAATCTCCTGAAGATGGATTCAAGCTCACATTGGGTCAGGTTCTAGCATTGGTGGTTGTGGGTTTGTTAGCAATCGGCATCGTGGCAAAAACAGGCATTTTCAAACGAGGATGCGATCAAGCGCCCCGCGCGCCATCGGATTCCTCGACGGGAGAAGACTCCGTCATAGAGCCATAGGCAGAGACAGGTTTGTTTCATGTTGGGGCGAAGCGCACGCGGTTGACGCCCCAAAGGAGAGAGGATTAGGAAGATATGTTGTTGAGCATCCTGCATACGATAACGAGCGCTCTGTTGGTGCCGGTCGTCGTGATTCTGATGGCATTGGGCGTAGTCGTTGTGGTCATGGTGGGCATGTTAATCGCCGAGTTCTTCACCGAGCGCCGCTACTTCAAACTGTCCGTTCCCAAGTTGGTGGATGATCTTCAGCATACCGACGACATCGTTGGCGTGGTGAGCGAATGCAGCATGCTGAAGCGGCAGAAGAATGCGCTGCTTGAGATCCTGAACCACCCAGACGCAACGCCAGCCGAGCGTGAGTCCATGGCAGTCAACATCGTGGCACAGGAGCAGGCCATCTACGACAACCGAGTGAAGGTGAGCGATCTCATATCGAAGATAGCGCCCATGATGGGCTTGATGGGCACATTGATTCCGCTGGGGCCTGGCATCATTGCAATCGGTACCGGCGACACCGGTCTGCTGTCGGACAGCTTGTTGGTGGCATTCGATACCACAATCACTGGTTTGGTGGTCGCCTCTTTGTCCCTGCTGATTTCCACCATCCGCAAATCATGGTATGTCAAGTACTCTGCCGCATTCGAAGCTGCGTGCGAAATCGTGCTCGAGAAAGCGAACGAGAAAGCTCCGATAGGAAAACATGCTCCATTGAAAGATATGGCTTCAGCGGAGGAGATGGTTGCTGTGGATGCGGCTGCTCCGACGGTGGAAATGGCTCCTGTGGATGTTGCTCCGTTGCAGGAGGAGGACGACCATGCTTAGGCGACGTCATGGCGTCTCGCTATCGCGAAGCTCCGTTGAAACGGAAGACGTCAATCCCAACTCGTATATCGTGAATCTCTCCGACTGCATGCTGGTGCTCATGTTGGGGCTCATTGTGGCGCTGATCAGCTATTACAACATCGATTTGACGCAAACTCCAGAGGAAGAAATCACCGGCATCGAAGTGAACATGGATGAGAACCAAGATGGGATCATAGACGACGGCTACGAGAAACGTGGTTCGGTCTACTACGATTCATCGTCGGGGGAGTATTACTTCGTAAACGAGAGAGGCGCGTAACATGCCAATTGGTGATAGCCGAACCCTGCAGAATCCAAGAACCACGTGGCAACTACTGTTTGCCGTCGTGGTAGTCCTGTGCGCGTTGATGATTTGCTTTGGCTCGCTGTGGGTGGGACAGCAGGCATATGCTGAAGAATCATCGGGTTCTTCAACGAGTTCTGCTGCTGCGGCCGCCTCGTCGACCAGCGATTCGTCCGAAGGGTCCGCTGCATCTGAGGCTTCTGATGCAAGCTCGAGTTCTGCTGCTGCGGCCTCGTCGGCATCTGAAGCAGACGATCCGTTCAAAGATGCCGTCTCAGTTGAACTTGCCGATGGCATTTACTTGATAGATGTTTCGTTGGAAGGCGGAACGGGCAAGGCGAGCGTTGAGAGCCCTGCACAACTTGAAGTGTTCGACGGGCGCGGTGTGGTGACGCTCGTCTGGTCGAGCCCGCATTACGATTACATGGTGGTGAACAACAAGAAGTATCTACCCGTGAATGACCAGGGGAATTCGACGTTTATCGTGCCCGTGGTTACCTACGATACTCCTTTTGAGGTTGTTGGCGATACGACAGCAATGGGCGAGCCTCATGAAATCGATTACAAAATCACAGTAACGTTGGATAGCGCTGAATTCGTGGATGAAAACACGAAATTGCCCGCTTCGATGTCTTCCGAGGAAGATAACGGCCTATCATGGCCATGGATTGTCTTCATCGTATGCGCGGTGCTCTCCGTTGCCTGTATTGGCATCACAATTGGCGTGTTGCGTAACTATCGCAATCGCCAGTGAGCGAGTAAACTGCATCCGCATGGCAACGGAAGGTCGTCATGGCTTGCGATAAAAATGTAAACACGAACGATTTCGGTGTTTCTTCAATTACGTCTTGCACGCGTCGCTCGTTCGTCGCGTCAAGTGCGTTGGTGCTGGCTGCTGCCACAGGCGCTATGGCGAGCAGCGTTGGCTGCGCGCCCTCAAGCGGCAGCGGCTCATCGGTGTCAAGCGCCCAATCGGGCGAAGCCTCAAGTTCGTCTTCGGCTGAGTCGGCAAAACCTGCCGAGTTGCGTGCAGCGCTCGATTACCCGGCACCCGTTGCCGAGGCAAGCCCAGTGGGCAATACGCGCGCTCTATGGGTTTCGGCGGGCTGGCATGTCTACGAGGCGCTTTACGAGCTCGACTATGCAACCTACAGCGCGCACAACGTTTTGGCAGCGGGGGAGCCCGTCCAGTTGTCCGACCTCGAATTTGAGGTTGCGTTGCGTGAAGAAGCGAAATTCTCCGATGGTTCTGCTGTCACTGCCGCAGATGTCGTTAATGCATTCAACAGGGATCTCGAAAGCGCAACGTACGCCTCGATGCTGTCTTTCATTGCCTCAGTAGTTGCTAAAGATGAGACGACAGTTCTGTTTACGCTTCACTACCCAGTTGGCGATTTGTTCCAGCGCCGTCTCTCGCTCGTGAAAGTGTTCCCAGCCTCGATGACCGACGAAGAGCTGAGCACGGCTCCGCGTGGCTCGGGGCCTTGGCAGTACGAACCCTTCGAAGGCGACTTCGCCAAAGAAATATCCTTCGTTCCGAACCCGCATTACAACGGGCGCACTCCGGCGCAGTTCGACCGCATGGTGTGGACGGTGTCGTCTGATGCTAGCGAACGCTGCAATCTGCTGATCGACAAATCTGTGGCCGTATGCGAAAACACCCCGTTCTCGCGCGTGGACGACGTAAAGAACAGCTCCGCGACAGTCGAGTACATCCAAGGGTTTGGTCAACCGTTCCTGATGTTCAACTGCCAGAAGAAGCCGTTCAACGATCCGCGCGTGCGCCAAGCGTTCTTCTACGCCATCAACGTCCAGAAACTCATCGACGACGTAATGGATGGCCATGCGGCTCCGGTCACCAGTTTCCTACCCAAGACATTTGCAAATTATCATGAGGCGTCGACGGTCTACTCGTATGACCCCGACAAAGCCCGCGCGCTTCTCGCTGAGGCGGGAGTCAAAGAGCTCTCGTTCACTATGACCGTGAACAACAATTGGGTGAAAGACCTCGCTGGCAGCATTCAAAGCGACTTGAACGAAGTCGGCATCACGATGGAGAACGACGAATCGAATATCGACTGGAGCACACTGGCTCCGTCGGACGATGATGCCATCCTCCCGTTCGATGTCGTGCTGACGCCCGGCGATCCAACGTGTTTCGGTGCCGATCCCGATTTGCTGATGAGCTGGTGGTACGGCGACAATGTGTGGACGAGGGGCCGCTCATGCTGGGCGAAAGCGGGCGATGGCAAGTTCGAAGAGCTGCAACAGCTGCTGCAAAAGGCTCGCGAGTCATCGGGCGATGATCGCCAGAGCGCTTGGAACGCGTGTTTCGACCTGATTGCTGAAGAGGTGCCGCTGTACGCATTGTTCCATCGCGAGGTGGCAACGGGTTTCGACGAGTCTCAAATCGGAGATTTCGAAGCTATCGGCACGACGGGCTTGATGTTGCTCGGCGTGTCGCCTCGCGAATCGAGCTAGTTGCCCCAATAAACCTGCTTTAAGAAACAGCGAAAAAAGTTTTCACGCTCTAGCGTGCTAAAGCTATAATGCTTAGTTACGTTTAAAGAGGAGGAAGATTAGTCATGTTTCAGCTTCAAGCAGGGGATGCGTTTGTAGTTCTCGCAATCCTCATCTACTTCGTCGTGGTGCTCACGATCGGCTTCATCTATGCGAAGAGATCGAATTCGTCGGCATCCGAGTACTTCCTGGGTGGCCGCAAGGTTGGCCCGTGGTTCACGGCGCTTTCGGCCGAAGCATCGGATATGTCTGGCTACCTGTTGATGGGTATGCCGGGCCTGGCGTACTTCTGTGGCGCATCTGACGTGGGTTGGACAGCCATCGGCCTGGCCATCGGCACGTACCTGAATTGGTTGCTTGTCGCCAAGCGTCTGCGCAAGTACTCGGTGGTTGCCAATGACTCCATCACGTTGCCGGGGTTCTACTCGAACCGTTTCCACGATAACAAGAACATCATCGCAACGGTTGCTGCCGTCATCATCTTGATCTTCTTCTGCGTCTACTGCGGTAGCTGCTTCGTGACTTGCGGCAAGCTGTTCAACAGTCTGTTCGGTTGGGACTATTCGGTCATGATGGTCTTCGGCGCCCTCATCGTGTTCCTGTACACGATGGTCGGCGGCTATCTTTCGGTTGTCGCGACCGACTTCGTGCAGGGCTGCTTGATGTTCTTCGCGTTGGCTGTTGTCGTCATCGGCTCTATCACCATGGCAGGTGGCGTCGAAAACACCGTGGCGTTCCTTTCCGACATCCCCGGTTACCTGTCCATGACCACCATGGCCACGCCTGAGCTCGGCGAGAACGGCATGCAGATCGTGCAGAACGGCCAGCCGTTGTTCGGCGTGCCTGCCGAATATGGTCTGCTCACCATCATCTCGACGATGTCTTGGGGCCTTGGCTACTTCGGTATGCCGCAGGTGCTCGTGCGCTTCCTCGGCATCCGCAGCGAAGAGGAAGTCAAGACGTCTCGTCGCATCGCCATCGTGTGGGTCGTCATCTCGATGTTCTGCGCTGTCATGATCGGCATGATCGGCCGTGCAATCATCCCGGCTGAGCTCCTGACGCAGTCGGCAGCCGAGAGCATCTTCATCGTGCTCTCCAAGATGATGCTTCCGGCGTTCTTCTGCGGTTTGGTCGTCTCCGGCATCCTTGCGGCTTCGATGTCGTCCGCATCGTCTTATCTGCTGATCACCGGTTCTTCGGTGGCTGAGAATATCTTCCGCGGCGTGTTCAAGAAGAACGCGACCGACAACCAGGTGCTCATCGTGTCGCGCATCACGCTGGCCGCCGTACTGATTTTCGGCTGCTTTATTGCGTGGGATGAGAATTCGGTTATCTTCAACGTCGTGTCGTATGCGTGGGCTGGTCTCGGTGCGAGCTTCGGTCCGCTGACCCTGTTCAGCCTCTACTGGCGTCGCACGAACAAGGCGGGCGCGATCGCCGGTATGGTCACGGGCGCTGCGATGGTCCTCATCTGGCACAACCTGATCAAGCCGATTGGCGGCGTGTTTGGCATCTACGAGCTGCTGCCTGCATTCCTGTGCAGCTGCATCGCCATCGTCGTTGTGTCGCTGCTCACCAAGGAGCCTGAGCAAGCCGTGCTCGACGAGTTCGACCACTACATGGACGATACAACTCCCGAGCGCAGCCTCGACGCTGTTCTTGAGGGTGAAATTCCGCTGCAGTAACGCTTAAGTTAACTGGTAAAGCGAACGAAGGGCAGCTCCGAATAAAAGGAGCTGCCCTTTTCTTGAGTTTTAGCTGGCCAAAAGGAGGCAGTCCCTTTTTGGTCAAATTGGAAACGCAGACGAAATAGAGTCGGTTGCCTGTGGCGTATAATGGGGCTTCCGTATTCACGATAGGAGAAGTTATGGCCTACATCGATATGAGCGTACCCGAGCTGACCGAACTGAAGGTTCAACTCGAAGACGAGTTCGCGCAATTCAAGTTGCGCGACCTGAAGCTGAACATGGCTCGCGGCAAACCGTCGAGCGAGCAGCTCGATTTGTCCGAGGGCATGCTCACCCTGTTCCGTTCATCGAGCGACTTTATCTCGGAGGAAGGTACCGATTGCCGCAACTACGGTGGTCTTGAGGGCATCATCGAAGCACGTCGTCTTATGGCGGTGCTCCTCGACGACGAGCCGGAAAACGTCATCGTCGGCGGCAACTCGAGCCTCACGCTCATGTACAACGCGGTTGCCCGCCTGTACGACTTCGGTGCTCGCGGATCCAAGCCGTGGTACAAGTACGACGACATCAAATGGATCTGCCCCGTACCGGGTTATGACCGTCATTTCGCAATCACCAAATCATTCGGGTTCACGAACATTCCCGTTCCCATGAACGAGGATGGCCCCGACATGGACGAAGTCGAGCACATCGCCGCATCCGATTCGCGGGTCAAGGGCATCTGGTGTGTGCCGAAATACTCGAACCCTGGTGGCGTCACGTACTCCGACGAGGTTGTGCACAGGCTCGGGCATCTGCGTTGCGCGGCGCACGATTTCCGCATCTTCTGGGACAACGCCTACGCTGTGCATCATCTCTACGACGAGCCCGAGAATCAGGATCACCTGCTTGACATCGCGGGGGAGTGCAAGGCGTCCGGCAACCCGAATCGCTACATCAAGTTTGCGTCAACGAGCAAGGTCACGGTTGCAGGCGCTGGTATTGCGGCCATGGCATCGAGTCCCGACAACGTGGCTGAGTTCAAAGAGCGCATGTCGATTGCCACAATCGGCGGCGACAAGATCAAGATAGATTTCGGCATTAACGGGGTCGGCGGCGGAGATGTCGTGAAGGCGCCCGGCAAGAGGCAGATCTTCGTAAACGTAGAGGCCCAGAACTATATAGATTATGTGGATGTGGTGAAGAATACCGGCGTAGTCACGCGCCTGGACGGCCCGTTTGTCGCGGAACTGCCCCAGGGCGATGTGGTCCGCGCAAAAGTGAAGATAGACTTCGGCTGGAACCGGGAAACGGAATATGTACACTGGCTTGGCGACGTGGCACTGTCCGACGGTCGCATCATGGACATGCAGACCTGTTTCCGGGGTGCGGCGTTCACCTCTCCTCAACCTGGCGAAAGCGCGTTCAAGACAAGGGTTAACAAGGTTCTCGCCCATGACGACAAGTCCGTGCGCCTGGAAATGTTTTCCAGCAAGAACCCCAACACCATGACTCCGGCCACACAGGGAATCCTCCTGGATGTGGAGATGCCCCTGGATGCCATGATTACGGCCGATTTCAACGGCAAGTCCTTCAGCCACAGCCTGCGGGAACTTCTTCAGGGCAGCCGCGCCCACTTTATGCGCGGATGGCTCAGCGAGGCCATTCGATTCAACCGCGCCGCTCCCGAAAGCGCCTTCATGTCAGGTGTCTTCTTCACTGACGACAAGGCGGAACGCGACACGGACTACTACTATGTCCGGGT
>CACZIP010000042.1 GCA_902781245.1 uncultured Coriobacteriaceae bacterium
CCGCAATAGGCGCTCTGCAGGGCGATTTGGCTTCCCAGCACGCCGCCGCCTGCTACGGTCACGTTCTTGATTTCCATGGTGACGTTCCTTCCTGTCAGGTTTCGGATATCGGCAATCTGCTCTACCTATCATACAAAATATGACTAAAAAAATGAAAAAAATTTGGTTTGAGATATGAACGGAATGAAGATAGGTTGATAACGTTCACCTGGAAACAACCAACCAATGTAAACCGCAACTGGCCGCTTGCGCTCGTTGCGGTTTACAATATCGTGCGACATTCAGATGAGAACAGGAGCGGTAATGGAAGAACTGGTCGATATCTACGACGCCGAGCGAAATCGGACAGGCGAGGCGCGTCCGCGCGAAGGTCTGTTCCTTCGCGAGGGCGAGTACATGCTCTACGTGCTGGCGCTTGTCGAGAATGCGCGTGGCGAGTTCCTCATCACGCAACGCGCGCTTGACAAGAGCTGGGGAGCCGGCTGGTGGGAAGTCTCGGGCGGCGGCGTGCTGTCGGGTGAGACGTCGCAGACGGCCGTCGTGCGCGAGGTGGGCGAGGAAGCCGGCCTCGACGTGTCGGGCGAGCCGCTCGTGCCTGTGTACTCGTACACGAACGTCGACCTGAAGCGCGGGGATAACTATATCGTCGATATCTACCACTTCCATCTGGACGTCGATGCATCCGATGTGACGTTGCAGGATTCCGAGGCGATCGATTTCAAGTTCGCCACGTGGGACGAGATCACGGCGTTGGCAGAGTCGGGCACGTTCCTGCACTACGAGCGCTTGCGCCAAGCTCTCGAGGCTGAATAAGGAAGTGCATCTGCGCGAAGGGGACGGGTCTCTTGGAGCCAGGCGCTTACCGGGTGAACCAGGCGCTTGCCCAGAACCAGACAGCTCACCCGGTAAGTGTCTGGTTCACCCGGCAAGCGTCCGGCTCTGGGCAAGCGCCTGGTTCTGCTATCCTAGTGCGCTGAACGTAAGGAGGCGCGTCGGATGGCGAAGAGTTTTGGGAGCCAGCAGACAACACGGCGCACGCTGCACTACTACTGGCAGGTCACGCGCAATCATTTGGGGCTGTACATCACGATGGTGCTGTCGACCATCGGATTCGGCATCCTGTTGACGTATGGCAACCCCTACGTCATGAGCTTGATCGTCGACCGCATCTCGGCCGAACCGGTCGCGGCCGACCAGGTGTTCAACGTGTTCGGGCCCTACATCGTGGCGCTTCTGGCCATCAACGTGTGCGGCCAGGCGGCGAGCAAGCTGCAGGATTACACGTTGTGGAAGCTCGAGATTGCGGTGTCATACGACCTGGCCACGATGTGTTTCGACGCGTTGTCGAACCAGTCGATGAGCTTCCATTCGAACCGCTTCGGCGGTACGCTCGTGTCGCAGACGAGCAAATTCATGGCGGCCTACAACCAGATCGTCGAGGGCATCAACTTCCCATTCCTGCCGGTTCTCGAGTCGGTTGTGTTCATCTGCATCGTGCTCGGCCCACGCGTTCCCATTTACGTCGTTATCCTCATGGCGCTGCTCGTGCTGTACGGCACGGTGAGCTACCTCATGTACCGACGCATCCTGAACCTCAACGAGCAAGCCGCCGGGGCGCAGAACCAGCTGTCGGGCGAGCTCGCCGACAGCGTGGCCAACATCTTGGCCGTGAAGACCTACGGTCGCGAGGACTACGAGCGTGGGCTGTTCGACACCGCCAACCGCGAGGTTGTGGCACGCGATTCCAAGCGCATGATGGCATCGCTCGCGCGCGGCATCATCACAGCCTGCATCGCCGTGAGCATCATGGCCATCGTCACGGTCTTCATCGCGGGCGGAAACGCGTGGTTCGGAATCACGCCGGGCACGCTCGTCATGATGTTCACCTACACCTATACAGTAACCAACCAGTTCAACTTCATCAACAACGGCCTGCAGCGTCTCAACCGTGCGTTCGGTGATGCTGCTGGCATGACGGTCGTGCTCGACGAGCCGCGTCTTGTGTCCGATGCACCTGATGCCGGAGAGCTTGTCGTGCGCGAAGGTGCAATCGATTTCGAGGACATCGGGTTCAGCTACGAGGACGGCGGCGTCGAGACGCGCGTGTTCGAGGACTTCGACCTGCACATCCCAGCGGGACAGCGCGTGGGGCTCGTGGGCATGAGCGGTGCGGGCAAGACCACGCTCACGAAACTGCTGCTGAGACTCTCGGACATCCAGGAGGGGCACATTCTGGTCGATGGCCAGGACATCGCACGCCGCACGCAGCAGAGCCTGCGCCGTCAGATAGCTTATGTGCCACAAGAGTCGATCCTGTTCCACCGCACGATTGCCGAGAACATCGCCTACGGCAAGCCCGATGCGACCATGGACGAAATCCGCGAAGCGGCCCGTCAAGCCAACGCGCTCGAGTTCATCGAGAAGCTCCCGCAGGGCTTCGACACCATCACGGGCGAGCGAGGCGTGAAGCTTTCGGGCGGTCAGCGCCAGCGCGTCGTCATCGCGCGCGCCATGTTAGCCGACTGTCCGATTCTCGTGCTCGACGAGGCAACGAGTGCGCTCGACAGCGAGAGCGAACGGCTGGTGCAGGAAGCACTTGGCCGCTTGATGGCAGGCCGTACGAGCATCGTGGTGGCGCATCGCCTGTCGACGGTTGCGAGCCTCGACCGTATCGTCGTGCTTGCCGATGGCAAGATTGCCGAAGATGGCCCACATGCCGAGCTCATCGCGCAGGACGGCGAATACGCGTTGCTGTGGGGCAGGCAGACCGGTGCCTACCTGGAATAACGCTCAAGCGAATTTCAAAGTGATTCGTCAGCGGTAAATAACTGTGCTATTAGGCGCAATCTCGATTCAGCCGAGAATCATCGGCTCGGAAGAGGGTTGCTCATAAGTCAGGAAAACGGTTCTCCACAACCGTTTAGATTTCAAGGACGTTAAATCGCCGTTTCCATTTGGGGAACCATCGCACACGGTGCGAAGTCATCGCAAGCCCGCATGATAAACCAGACTAAAGACCACTAGTTAACCAACCAGAAGGGTGGTCCCCGTGTGGTTGGTTGCTTGAGAGGCGCGGTGAGGAGGCGGATATGTGCGGCATCTGCGGGTTCACGGGGGCGGCTGACAATGCCGCCGATCGCGCGACCCTCAAGGCGATGTGCGATGCGATGGCTCATCGCGGTCCCGACGGCGAGGGGTTTTACGTTTCGGACGGTATCGCCCTCGGACATAGGCGCTTGTCGCTTGTCGATTTCGCAGGCGGCGGTCAACCCATGATTCGCTCGACTGGTGACCTCGAGTCGCCCGTCATGTCATCCGCTGTTGCATTCGACCACGTACGAGGCCAGGCGGCGCAAACAAGCGGTCCAGAAGTGCATGCGACGCAGGATGCGCTCGTGCGGGGTCGCTGGTCGATTGTCTTCAACGGCGAGATCTACAACTACCGCGATCTGCGCGCCGAGCTCCAGTCGCTCGGCTTCGGTTTCTCAACGGATTCGGACACCGAGGTGCTGCTCGTCGGCTATATTGCTTGGGCGCAGGATGTGCTCGATCGCGTGCGCGGCATGTTCGCGTTCGCCATTTACGACGCCGAGTCGCGCGAGCTGTTCTGCGCGCGAGACTTCTTCGGCATCAAGCCGTTCTACTACACCGTCCAAGGTGGTCAGTTCATCTTCGCCTCCGAGATCAAGTCGATTCTCGAGCATCCTGCATACGACCGCGAGCTCAACGAGCAGGCGTTTGCCCAATACCTGTGCTTCCAGTTCTCAGCTTTGGACGAGACGTTTTTCAAGGGCGTATTCAAGCTCCCTCCGGCGCATTTCATACGCGTCGGTTCCCGGGGTGAAGTGCACATCGAGCGATACTGGAAACCCGAGTATGTGCACGATGAGAATCGCCCGTTTGCCGAGACGGTCGATGCCGTCGACCGTTCGATACGCGAGTCGGTGCGCTACCATAACGTTGCCGACGTCGAGGTCGGGTCGTTCCTGTCGAGCGGCATCGACTCGAGCTATCTGGCAGCGTGCCTGGCGTGCGAGAATCCCGAGATCAAGACGTTCACCGTGGGTTTTTCCGAATACCGTGGCGAACGGGATGAGATTAGCTGGGCGCGCGAGCTCGCCCTGATTCTCGATGTCGAAAACGACGCCCACCACATCTCGGAAGAGGAATTCTGGGAAGCGTTCCCGACAGTCCAATGGCATATGGACGAGCCGTCGGCCGATCCTTCCGCCGTGGCGCTGTACTTCGTCGATAAGCTGGCGGCGCTCAAGGTCAAGGCGGTGCTCTCGGGCGAAGGCGCCGACGAGCTGTTCGGGGGATACCGCATTTACCAGGTTCCCTTCGCCAACGAACACGTGGGAAAGGTGCCGCGGCCGCTGTTGCGCGCGGGTTCGAAGGTGCTGCGCGCGGCAGGCAAGCGCGGGGCGAACTACCTTGAGCGTGCTTCCGAGCAGGTTGAGGATTGGTACTACACGAATGCGAACGGTGTCGCCTTCTCGCCTGACGAGCGCAATCATCTGCTCTCGCCCGAGCTGCGCAAATGCGTGGCCGACACGCCATCGCCCCAACAGCTGACCGCCCCGCATTACGCCGAGGTCGCAGGTCTGGATGAGACGGCGCGCATGCAGCATGTCGACCTCGCGTTCTGGCTTGCGGGCGATATTCTGCTGAAAACCGACAAAATGGCCATGGCGCATTCGCTCGAGTCACGCGTGCCCTTCCTCGATCGCGAGGTCTTTGCAGTCGCGGCGAGCATTCCAACGTCGCAGAAAGTCGACGAGCGCCAAACCAAGCGAGCGCTGCGTCAGGCGGCCGAACGGGCAATCCCCAGTGACTGGGCGCAGAAGGAAAAGCTTGGATTCCCCGTGCCCTTGGCAAGCTGGCTGCGCGAGGATCGCTACTACGAACTGGTACAAGATGCGTTCACGAGCGAAGCGGCCGAGCGGTTCTTCGATTCGAGCGAGCTCGTTCGGATGCTCGAGCGCCACCGCGAGGGTGCAGACCTCTCGCGGCGTATCTGGATTGTCTATTCGTTCCTCGTCTGGTACGACGTGTTTTTCGAGCCTCGCAAAGAGGAATCTTCTCCGCGAGTGCAATCCGATGCAGAAGGGCAGGGGTGATCGGGATGCGCAAGCAAATCGCGTTTGTTGCTAACTCGCTCGACAACGCCTTCAAGTTCAGGCAGGTGTTCTCTGAACTCGATGTTGACGTTTCCGCTTCGTCAACAGCGCAGGTGAGGAGTCTCCTCAAGCCTGGTGCTTTGCTCGACCTCGTCATTTTCGAGGCGGTCGGCCAGTCGTCGGTCAGTTTGGACGAGATCCAGTTGCTTGCCGAAAACCAAGGGATTCCGCTGCTGGTCATAGTAGACGAGGAAGGGCTTTCGAACCTCACATTTTCCGGCCAGACGCCTAGCGACTTCATCGTTTCCGATGCGGGCGTTTCCGAGTGCATGGCTCGCGTCAAGCACCTGATCGGGGGTCGCATACTAGACTCGGCGGACGACATCATCGTCGTGGAGGACATGATTGTGAACCTGAACACCTATCAGGTGTCGATTGCCGGCACGCCTGTCGACCTGACTTACCTGGAGTACGCGCTTCTTGCATTCTTCGTGCGGCATCCCTGTCATACGTTCACGCGCAACATGCTGCTCCAAAATGTGTGGGGCTTCGATTACGGCGGCGGTTCGCGCACGGTCGACGTGCACGTGCGCCGCATCCGCTCGAAGCTTGGCCCAGGCTTGGCTCAGCATCTTGAGACCATTCGAGGCGTCGGCTACCTATGGAACCCGAAATGAGCGGATTGAGTCGGGAAATCTGTTTTCCGACTCGAATTGTTTTCCGGCTCGTTCTGTTTCGCTTGTGTGACGGATTTAACCTCCATGAAACTCTGTTGAAACGGATGTGACATGAGGGCCTTCTAGACTGGATGACTATAATCGGCGGGCAACTACCTTGAGAGCGATGGTGCCCGCCCAATGCTAGGGGGCATCATGGAACAAGGCGCTGCAGTGATTGTCGAACCGATGGAACGCACCCAGGGGCTTTACCGCTCCGAATTCGAGCACGACGCATGCGGTATCGGGGCGTTGGCTCACCTTAAGGGCCGCAAATCCCATCAGATGATCGACGACGCCCTTTCGGTGCTCGTGAACCTCGAGTATCGTGGTGGTGTCGGGCTCGAGAAGAACACGGGCGACGGCGCTGGCATCCTGTTCCAGGTTCCGCATCGCTTCTTCCGCAAGGAAGCCCAGAAATGCGGCCACATCTTGCCTGCCGAAGGTGACTACGGCGTGGCGATGCTGTTCCTTCCCCGCGATGCAGAAGGCGTGACCTGTGCCGTGCGCGTGTTCGAGGAAGGGTGCGCGCGTTGCGGCATTCCCTTGCTGTTCTGGCGCGATGTGCCGGTCGACCCGCACGACTTGGGAGACACCGCGCAATCTTGCATGCCGACCATCAAGCAGGCGTTCCTGGGACGTCCCGATGATGCGGAGGCTGGTGAGCAGTTCGAACGCCGCCTGTACGTGTGCCGCCGCCAGATAGAGAAGGCTGCAGCCGCCGATCCCGGCTTAGCGGGACGCATCTTCTACGTGTGCTCGATGAGCTCGAGAACTATCGTCTACAAGGGCATGCTCGTATCGACTCAGATGCGCCGGTTCTTCCTCGACCTTGACGATGCGTCGACCGAGACGGCTGTCGCGCTCGTGCACTCGCGCTACTCCACGAACACGACGCCGTCGTGGGAGCGCGCCCATCCGAACCGTTTCATCGTACACAACGGCGAGATCAACACGCTGCGCTGCAACGTGAACTGGATCCACGCGCGCGAGTCGAACCTGTACTCGCCGGTGATGGGTGCCGATCTCGAGCATGTGCTGCCGGTGCTCGCAGCCGAGGGGTCGGATTCGGCCATGCTCGACAATTACCTCGAGTTCATTGCCATGAACGGCCGCGGTCTGCCTCGGGCGGTTTCGATGGTCCTGCCCGAACCGTGGGACAACAACGAGAACCTTTCCGACAAACGCAGGGCATGGGATGCTTACCAGTCCATGCTCACCGAGGCATGGGATGGCCCGGCGGCCATCGCATTCTCGGACGGTGTCGTGACCGGCGCGGTCATCGACCGCAACGGATTGCGTCCGGCGCGTTACTACGTCACATCCGACGATCGCTTGATACTGTCGAGCGAAGTGGGCGTGCTCGACGTCGACCCGGCGGCCGTGCTCGTGGCAGGCAGCCTCGGACCAGGGCAAATGTTGCTCGTCGATCCCGCGCAAGGGCGCGTGCTGTTCGACGACGAGATCAAAGACGGCTTTGCCAACGAAAAGCCGTACCGCACGTGGATTGACGCCGAGGCGCTCACGCTCGACGACTTGATGGACGGGCCGCAAGATGTGGCGACGGCGCATGTCGACGCCGACGTTCCGCTTCATGAGCGGCAGGCGGTTCACGGCTACTTCTTCGATGACGTCGAGGAATCCATCATCCCGATGGCGCGCGATGGTGCGGCTCCGCTTGCCTCGATGGGTGCCGACACGCCGCTGCCGTGTCTTTCCGAAAATCCGCGCAGCTTCTACGATTACTTCAACCAGTTGTTCGCTCAGGTGACCAACCCGCCTATCGATGCGCTGCGAGAGTCGTTCATCACGTCGACTTTGCTCTATGTGGGAAACCATGGAAACCTGCTCGAGGATGCGCGGACGAACTGCAGGCTCGTACGGCTCGAAACGCCGCTCCTCGACAGTACCCAATTCGAAGCGCTCGCCGGCATCGACCGACATGGGTTCAAGTCGCACCTCCTGCGAGCGGTGTACCCCGAACACGCAGAGCCGCATGCGCTCGCGCAATCGATTGAGGCTCTGTGCGAAGAAGCGAGCCAGGCTGTTCACGCCGGTGCCGACCTCATCGTGGTTTCCGACCGCGTGACCGCAGGCGAGGTTCCCATCCCGACGTTGCTGGCGGTTTCGGCTGTTCACAACCACTTGCTGCGTGCAGAACTGCGCACGCATGCCGACATCATCGTCGAGACGGGCGATGCCATCACGCCGCACGATTTCGCGGCGCTCGTGGGTTATTCGGCGTCGGGCGTTTTCCCCTATCTGGCGCATGACACGATACGTTCGCTCTGCGAACGCGGAGTCATCGGCCTCGATGCCGATGTGGCCATTGCCAACTACAATCGCGCCGTTGTTGCAGGCATCGTGTCCATCATGTCGAAGATGGGCATCTCGACCATGCAGGGCTACCATGCTGCGCAGGTGTTCGAGGCTGTTGGACTTGCCGACGAGCTCGTTGACGAGCATTTCACGGGCACGGTCAGCCGCATTGGGGGCCTCGGCATCGACGACGTGCAGCGCGAATGCGATGAGCGGCATGCCCGGGCTTGCGGGCTTGCGCGCACGCCTGCGCCCGACCAGTTGCCAAGTTCGGGAATCACGTCGTGGCGTCCGCTTGGGGGTGAGGACCATCTCATCAATCCCGTGTCCATCAATTTGCTCCAGCGTGCCGTGCGCGAAGGCGACGATCAGCTCTTCGAGGAATACAGCGCGTCGATCCACGTCCCGGGCCGCACGATCCTGCTGAGGGATTTGCTCGAGTTCGCATCGACGAACGACCCCGTGCCGCTTTCAGAGGTTGAACCGGCCAGCGAGATCGTCAAGCGGTTCAACACAGGTGCGATGAGCTACGGCTCGATCTCGCAAGAAGCCCATGAATGTCTGGCCATCGCCATGAACCGTCTCCATGGCCGGTCGAACAGCGGCGAGGGCGGTGAAGATCCGGCCCGCGAGGTTACGCTGCCGAACGGCGACAGCAAGCGGTCGGCCATCAAGCAAATCGCTTCGGGTCGTTTCGGTGTGACGAGCCGCTATCTCATGAGTGCCGATGAGATTCAAATCAAGATGGCCCAAGGCGCGAAACCCGGCGAGGGCGGTCATCTGCCGGGTGCCAAGGTATGGCCGTGGATTGCCCGCGCGCGGCGCAGCACACCGGGCGTGGGGCTCATATCGCCGCCGCCGCACCATGACATCTATTCCATTGAGGATTTGGCCGAAGTCATTTTCGACATGAAGAACGCGAACCCGCGGGCGCGCGTGTCGGTTAAGCTCGTCGCCGAAGCTGGCGTGGGCACGATTGCGACCGGCGTCGCCAAAGGCGGGGCCCACAAGATTCTCGTGTCGGGTAGCAACGGCGGCACGGGTGCCGCGCCGCGCGATTCGATTTACCACGCAGGGCTACCGCTCGAGCTGGGCTTGGCCGAGGTGCAGCAGACGCTGTTGCGCAACGGGTTGCGCTCACGTGTGGTGCTCGAGGCCGACGGCAAGCTCATGGACGGACGCGATGTTGCCATTGCCTGCTTGCTTGGAGCCGAGGAGTTCGGGTTTGCGACCATGCCGCTTGTGGCGATGGGCTGTTTGATGCAGCGCGACTGCCAACAGGACACGTGCCCCGTGGGCATCGCCACGCAGAACTGCGTTCTTCGCAATCGGTTCAAGGGGAGCCCCGAGCACGTTGTGCGTTTCATGACGATGGTGGCCGAGCAGCTTCGCCGCATCATGGCCGAGCTCGGGTTCAGGACCGTCGAGGACATGGTGGGCCATGTCGAATGCCTGCGCCAGCACGGGCATGCGAACGGCTGGAAGGCACGTTTGGTCGACCTTTCGGCGTTGCTCGCACCGCCTCAGGTCGAATATGGCCGCAGCATTCAGGGTGCCGATTGTCCGCATTTTCTGGCGGAGTGCGCTCCTGAGGACTTGCTGCCCCAGACGCTCGATGCCACGCTCCTCGTGCCATATACGGACGAGGCGCGCGCTGCGCTTGCGCCGCAGCGCTTCCACGTCGATATCGCGAACATCAACCGGTGCGTGGGGACGATGCTCGGTTCCCATGTTACGGAAAAGCACGCCGAGGGACTGCCTGACGGCATGCTTACCGTCGACTGCACGGGTTCGGGCGGCGTGAGCTTCGGGGCGTTTCTGCCCGCCGGCGTCACGCTCAACATCGAGGGCGAGGCGAACGACTTCTTCGGCAAGGGGCTTTCGGGCGGCATCGTCACGGTGTCCCCTTCGCGCGAGGCGACGTTCAGGCCCGAGGAGAACGTCGTCGCCGGCAACGTTGCCTTCTATGGTGCGACAGGCGGCCGCGGGTTCGTGAACGGGCTCGCGGGGCAACGGTTCGCTGTGCGCAACTCGGGCGCGACGCTGGTGGTCGAGGGTGTGGGCAACAACGGCTGCGAATACATGACGGGCGGCACCGTGCTCGTGCTCGGTGAAGTGGGCTTGAACTTTGCGGCAGGCATGAGCGGTGGCGTGGCCTACGTGTACGATGCCGAGCGTACGCTCGCTGAACGGTGCAACCGCGATATGGTCGACCTCGAGGAGCCGGAAGCATCTGAACTCGCGCAAATCCGCGAACTGATCGACGAGCATGCCCGCCGCACGGGCAGCCCGCTCGGGGTGAAGCTTCTTTACCGGTTCGACGATATCGCGAAGGATTTCGTGAAGGTCATACCGCGCGAATACAAGCACATGATGCAGCTCGTCGAGCAGCTCGAGGAATCGGGCGTCGCCCATGAGGACGCCGTCGAGCGCGCGTTCGAGATGAGGGCTGGCAA
>CACZIP010000043.1 GCA_902781245.1 uncultured Coriobacteriaceae bacterium
ATGATGCGGGTGTAGCCACCATCGCGATCGGCGAACATGCCCTGTTCGACCTTCTCGAAGATCTCGCGGACGATTTCCTTGTTATCCTCGCCACCACCGAGACGGGCGATAGCCAGACGACGGGAATGAACGTCGCCCTTCTTGGCCCACGTGATGATGCGGTCGACCTCGGGACGAATCTCCTTGGCGCGAGACTCGGTCGTCTTGATGCGGTCGTTGTAAAGCAGCGCGGCAGTCAGGCTGCGCTTCATGGCCTTGGTATGCGAGGGGCTGGTCCCCAGCTTACGGCCCTTGTAGTTGTGTCTCATAATACCGTCTCCTAGAGCTTGAGGTCCAAGCCCATGGAGATGAGCTTGTCCTTGACTTCCTCGATGGACTTAGCACCGAAATTCCTGATGTTGAGCAGGTCGTTCTCGGAGAACTCGACCAGCTGGCGCACCGAGTGGATGCCGGCGCGCTTCAAGCAGTTGTACGAGCGCACGGACAGGTCGAGGTCTTCGATCTGCTTGTCCAGCTCAGCGTTGGATTCCTGGCCCTCAGGCGCAAAGATCGAGACGACCTCAACCTCTTCCTCGCCCTCGACCTCGGCCAGCGCCATAAATGCGCCCATGTACTGGTTGATGATGTTGACGGCGGAGAGAACAGCGTCGACCGGCTTGATGGAGCCGTCGGTCTCAACCTCGAGCACCAGCTTGTCGTAGTCGGTGCGCTGACCCACACGCGTGTTGGTAACGTTCATCGTGCAACGGCGAACCGGCGAGAACAGCGAGTCGACATGGATGATGCCGATCGGATCCTCGGTGCGCTTGTTGCGGTCGGCATCGACGTAGCCGCGGCCGACGCCGATGCGAATGGACATCTCGAGCTGGCCGCCATCGGCAACAGTCGCGATGACGTGCTCGGGATTGATAAGCGTGAACTCAGTCGGAACCTGCAGATCGGCACCGGTGACGACGCACGGACCCTCGGCGGAAACGTGAGCAACAGCTTCTTCGATGTCGCCGTTAAGCGCCTGGAAAACCAGACCCTTGACGTTCAGTACGATGTCAGTGATGTCTTCGATCACGCCCTCGGCCGTGGTGAACTCGTGCTGCACGCCCTCAATCTGGATGGCGGTTGCCTTGGCACCGTCAAGCGAAGAGAGCAGAACGCGACGCAGCGAGTTGCCGAGCGTATTGCCGTAGCCACGCTCGAGCGGCTCGACGATAAAACGCGCGACGGTATCGTTCACTTCTTCCGTTGTAACTGTCGGCCTCATGAACTCTGTCATGTTGAATAAGCCTCCTTAACTTCGGGCGCGATTACTTCGAGTAGAGTTCGACGATCAGCTGCTCGTTGATGTCGAGATCGATCTGATCGCGAGTCGGGAGCGAAAGAACGCTGCCCTGCAGCTTCTCGATATCAACCTCGAGCCAAGCCGGAACCGTCACGCGCTCGTTGCTGACCAGGGCGCTCTTGATGACGAGCAGTTCCTTGGCCTTGGGAGCAACGGCGACGAGATCGCCCGGACGAACGCGGTACGACGGGATGTCGACGCGCTTGCCGTTAACGGTGATGTGACCGTGGGTAACCGTCTGGCGGGCTTCCTTGCGGGTGCGGGCGAAACCCAGACGGAACACGACGTTGTCGAGACGCGACTCGAGGATGCGCATCAGGTTCTCACCCGTAACGCCTTCCTGGCGCAGTGCGTGCTTGTAGTAGCCGCGGAACTGCTTCTCGAGTACGCCGTAGATGAACTTGACCTTCTGCTTCTCGCGCAGCTGCATGCCGTATTCGCTTTCCTTGCGACGGCGCTTGGGCTCGCGCTTCGATTCCTTGGTGGTATAGCCCAGCACAACCGGGTCGATACCCAGCTGGCGGCAGCGCTTCAGAACCGGAGTCCTGTCAATTGCCATGATATGGATCCTTTCGAACTAGACGCGACGACGCTTGCGCGGACGGCAACCGTTGTGCGGGATGGGCGTGCAATCCTGGATGCTGGAAACCTCGAGGCCCGCTGCCTGCAGCGAACGAACGGCGGTCTCGCGGCCCGAACCGGGGCCCTTCACGAAGACAGCAACCTTGTGCAAACCGTGCTCCATGGCGGTCTTGGCAGCAGCCTCGGCAGCCATCTGGGCAGCAAACGGCGTGGACTTACGAGAACCCTTGAAGCCCACCGTGCCGGCGGACTGCCAGGAGATCACGTTGCCCTGCGGGTCGGTGATGCTGACGATGGTGTTGTTGAACGTGGATTTGATATGCGCGGCGCCAACGGCAATGTTCTTACGCTCGGAACGCTTGACGCGCGTCTTGACATTTTTCTTCTGTGCCATGTGACTACCCTACTTCTTCTTTCCGCCGATTTGCTTCCTGGGACCTTTGCGCGTGCGAGCGTTCGTGTGCGTGCGCTGGCCGCGGACAGGGAGACCGCGACGATGACGAAGGCCGCGGTAGCAGCCGATCTCCATCAGACGCTTCACGTTCTGGGAAACCTCGCGATGCAGGTCGCCCTCGACAGTGAGGTTGTTCTGGATGTAGTCACGCAGCTTCGCGAGCTCTTCCTCAGTCAGATCATCGGTGCGGGTGTCGGGATTGATGCCCGTCTCCGCGAGGATCTTCTTGGAAGTCGTGAGGCCGATGCCGTAAATATAGGTCAGACCGATCTCGATGCGCTTGTTGCGCGGGAGGTCGACGCCGATAAGACGTGCCATAAACCTGAATTCCTTTCCTTAACCTTGACGCTGCTTATGACGAGGGTTCTCGCAAATCACGAGAATCTTGCCATGGCGACGAATGATCTTGCACTTGTCGCACATCTTCTTGACCGAAGGACGTACCTTCATAATTAAATTCCTTTCGGTATACCTGCTAATTACTTATCTATCACGGCCAGCCGCTGCCGATGATTTTCTGCGTTCTTACTTATTTGAAGCGATAGGTGATCCGCCCGCGGTTCAGGTCGTACACGGAAAGTTCGACCGTAACCTTGTCACCCGGCAGGATCTTGATGTAATGCATACGCATCTTGCCGGAAATGTGAGCCAATATCTTGTGGCCGTTCTCGAGCTCAACCCTAAACATAGCGTTGGGCAGTGCTTCGAGGACTGTGCCCTCAAGTTCGATAACATCTTGTTTTGCCAACGGTATTCCTTTGCACAAATAGTCAGTAAGCAGCAACGATAGATGTTACTCCAGCACAAAGGGGCATTTCAAGAACTTTTTGAGAGCGCACAAGACCTTCAAACCGTGCCCACGAATCTTTTTTCGCGACGGCTCTATGGTGCCTGCATGTCAGGCGTGCGACTCGAAGATCGCGCAACCCTCGGGGCCAGGTTGGGGCTGGCGTGCCCGGGACTGCCAGGTATTGTTTGGAAGGCCGCCTTGTCGGCCGAGAAGGGATTGTAGCACACGTTTGCGCGAACGCAAAAAATCAATTTCCCCGGGGGAAACCGATTTCCCGCGGGGAACGTGTTCCGATCATTTTCCCGCGGGGAACACGCTTCACGATTTTGCTTATGGGGGGGGCAGCGTGCGCCAGCTGCACCCATCACGAGCTAGATTTGGCTAGCAGAACCCAGTTCCCAAAATGCAATGCCGGCAGCAACGGAAACGTTAAGTGAATCAACCTGATGCGCCATGGGAACCAACACGGTATGGTCACACGCCTCGATGGTCGAATCCAACAGACCATCGCCTTCGGTGCCTAAGACTATTGCGAGCTTATCAGCAGCCGCAAGACGCGGGTCGCGCAGACCAATCGAATCATCGCGAAGCGCCATGGCAACTGTAACGAAGCCAGCCTCCCGCAATCGAGGCACAAGCGCAGGCGCCCAATCATGAGAGCCACTTGGCCGTCCAGATTCCGCAATCGCGTCAGCAGTCTCAATTCTCGCCCAGGGCACTTGGAACACAGCACCCATGCTCACGCGAGCACAACGGCGATAGTACGGATCATGGCATGCCGGCGTGACGAGCACGCCATCCATCCCAAGCGCAGCTGCTGAGCGGAAAATTGCTCCCATGTTTGCATAGTTCGTGACATCTTCGAGAATCGCGATACGTCGCGCACCCGCAAGCACGTCGTCGACAGCAAGCGGAAGAGGGCGCTCGAAGCACGCAAGCGCACCACGCACGACCTCGTAACCCGTCAGCTCGCGAAATTGCGAAACACTCGCCAGGAAAATGCGGCAATCGGGCCATTCGCGCTCGATTCGCCCGATGATGGCACGGTCATGCTCAAGCCAACGTTCTTCAACCAAAACGGACACAGGGCGCACCCCTGCATCGAGGGCGCGCTCTATCACGCGGCCAGATTCGCCTATGAACAGCCCTTGCGGATTGTCGCGCCTGAACCCTTCCCCACGGCGCAATTGGCCATCAGTCATACCGGAGTACGGCCGTAACAAGCGGTCGGAAAGATCCTCAAGTTGAATGATGGTCATGCTCGAACCGGGTTCCTGAGAGTGAGTCGGCGCCCTAGCCCTGACTCACTGCTTGCTAATGCATGCTTGTCACAACGAATGCGACGATGATTACGATGATGACGGCAATCACGATGCCAAGCGCAATCTTCGCCTTTTTCGACTGCTGCTTGCTCTGTTCGAGCTGAGCGCGCAATGCGTCATTCTCCTCGTCCATCTGCTGCATGGTGGCTTCGTCCGACTCGACGTCCTGGCGCAGCGCTGCCGTCTCATCAGGGCGCTGGTAAACCGCATCGCAGTACTGGCGACGCTTGCGTGCCGTGGCGATGGTTTCGCCCAGCTGTGCAATCTGGTCTTTAAGCTCGTCGCTGCGCGCCTCAAAATCCTCTATTGCGCGCTCGAGCGGTGATTCTGCCTGTTCGAACTCCGCACGCATGTCGTCGTAAGCATCTTGAGCCTGATCGAGCACGTTCTTCGCGTATTCGTAGCGCATATGCGCCTCGTTGCGCGCAAGCTCGATTTGCTGAACCTTGGACGATGCGACGGTGCGCTCGCCTTCGCTCTCCGCCCGGCGAAGCTCTGCCTCAGCAGCGTTCAACTCGGACTTGCGACTGCGCTCGTCGTTCTTCGCCTGATCGGCATCAACCTGAGCGCGAGCGAGCGCGCTCTCGAGCGGTTGAATTTGCCCGTCGTGGTAGTCGCGCATCCGCGCCAATGCTTCAGACGTCTCTTCATTTCGCGCCGTCACCTCGGACAGCTCGGCCTTCAGCACGTCGCGCTCCTGCGTGCTGCGCGCAATGATGTCATCCTGTTCGGCAACGAGGTAGTGGTAGTTTGCGAGAATGTCTTCGCGGTCTGCAAGCTCCTCGCGGTCTGCCAAGATGCGCTCGTTGAGCGCATCGCGTTCCTTTTCGCGCGACTTGAGCTCGCGGCCCTGCTTGATCGAATCGGAGAGAGCCACAAAGCTCATTTGCACGTCATCAAGCCCCTGCCCTCGCGCTTGCTCAGAGGAAACCGTGTCCGACTCGTAACCGTCATCTTGTGCCGGGAGGAAATCGTCATCTCCCATCGGTGCAACGGACGCCTCAGTCGGAGCAACATCGATCGGAGACGTCTGCTGGTACTGCCCATATGCATCGTTTTGCTGAAAGCTGTCGGAGAAGTACGATTTGAGCGTCGCATCATCCGCCGTCGAACCATCGCCGAAATCGATGGGCTCCAGGTCAATGCTTCCTGTGCGGTCGGGTCCCATTGGAATGTTGAAATCGCGGTCAGCCATGAGCCGTCCTTCCTTTGGATTAGCTTCGCTAGAAGTATACCAGCATGCTTAGATATACCGAAATTCGGCAAGCTTCGCTAAAACTGTATCGAATCGCCTAGTTGAGTTCCGGAGTCGGAGGCTTGCCGATTTCGACATCGTCCCTGTACGGCAATATCACGTTGAGGATGATGCCGACAAGCGAGCCAATCGCCAAGCCCGACAGCGAGATGGTGATGTTTCCTGCCGGGATGATGATTGCGCCGGCAGTGCTGTACGCGATGCCAATCGAGAGAACGAGGATCAGCGCCGCGATGATGATGTTGCGGCTCTTCAAAAAGTCAACGCGGTTCTCGATGAGGTTGCGCACACCGACAGCCGAAATCATGCCATACAGAATCAGCGATACGCCACCGATGACGCTCGCAGGCATGGCACCAATGACCGCCGCAAACTTCGGGCAGAACGAGAACACGATGGCAAAGCACGCTGCCAGACGCACGACGCGCGGATCGAACACCCGGGTCAGCGCCAACACGCCGGTGTTTTCGCCGTACGTCGTGTTGGCAGGCGCGCCGAACAACGATGCGAGGATGGTGGCCAGACCGTCGCCTAGAAGCGTGCGGTGAAGGCCCGGCTCGGCAATGTAGTTGCGGTTGCACGTAGAGCTAATGGCGGAGATGTCGCCGATGTGCTCGATCATGGTGGCGAAGGCGAGCGGCATGATCGTGATGATGGCGGTGATAGCCAAGCCCGAATCAAACCCGGGATTCGCAAGGCCGAACACTGTGTTCTCCATCAAGACGGGCAAACCGACCCAATCGGCTGAGGCAACACCCGAGAAATCGACCTCGCCCATGACGATGGCACACACATACGACACGATCACGCCCATGAGAATGGGGATAACCTTGATCATGCCACGGCCCCAAACGTTGCAAACGATGATCGTGACGATAGCTATGAGCGCGATGATCCAGTTCGTCGAGCAGTTCTCAATTGCAGAACTCGACAAGATGAGCCCGATGGCAATGACGATGGGGCCCGTGACGACCGGGGGGAAGTAGCGCATGACGCGATTCGCGCCAAAGATGCGGAACAGCGCCGAAAGAACCAGGTAAAGCAAGCCAGCGCAAGCAACGCCCAGGCACGCGTATGGAAGGAGCTCTGGTTCGCCATTGGGAGCTATCGCGGCATAACCCGCGATGAACGCGAACGATGAACCGAGAAATGCCGGCACCTTGCCTTTGGAGAGCAAGTGAAACAACAGAGTGCCCAAACCGGCGAACAGCAACGTGGCCTGCACGGAAAGACCTGTGAGCACTGGCACCAGGATGGTGGCACCGAACATGGCGAACATGTGCTGAAAGCCGAACAGCACCATCCGTGGCTTGCCCAGAGTTCGCGCATCGTAAACCGCACCTTGCTGATCTTGCGCTCCCATGGTTGGAACATCGTTGCTCGCCATACTCTGCACTCCATCCGATCGTCTTGCTGATTATCGCCGTCTGATGACACGCATTTCTCCTCTGGTGATTATATAATGTGTGCAGCATCCCCAAAGGAAGGATTTACCGATGAGCAACGTTCATGTCTTCGACCATCCGCTGATTTCCGATAAGCTCACCCGCATGCGTCGCGTAAGCACCACAACCCAGGAATTCCGCTTTCTCCTCAAGGAGATTTCCGAGCTCATGGGTTACGAAGTGACTCGCAATTTCGAGACGAAACTCGTGTCCGTCGAAACGCCAATTTGCATGGGCACGTTCCCCATGTTGAAACAGAACTTCTTCACTATCGTGCCTATTCTGCGGGCGGGCATCGGCATGGTCGACGGCCTGCTCGAGCTTATGCCGTTCGCACACGTCGGCCACATCGGCCTTTATCGTGACGAGACCACGCATAAACCCATCGAGTATTACTTCAAGATGCCCAAAAACGTCGAGAACTCCATCGTAATCGTGGTCGACCCCATGCTCGCCACCGGCGGTAGCGCAGCAGATGCGATTGATAGCCTGAAGCAGCGCGGCTGCACGAACATCCGCCTCATGAACCTCGTTGCCGCACCCGAGGGCATCGAGCTCATGCAGAAGCGCCATCCCGATGTCGACATCTACGTAGCTGCCATCGACGAATGCCTGAATGAGAATGCTTACATTGTCCCCGGCCTCGGTGATGCAGGCGACCGAATCTTCGGCACGAAATAACAAGCGGAAACAACGCACGAAAGAAGAAAGCGCCCGAAGGCGCTTTCTTTTTCTATTGAATGATCTGTTAGATGCCCAATGCTTTCTTCAGCAACGACACCCGTCGTCTCGAAACGGGAATCTTGTCGGAAACGCCGTTGAGCGTGAGCAGGAGCGTGCCGCCGGACACCGGCTCGACCTCTTCAACCATCGACAAGTTGACGAGATAGCCGCGATGCACGCGGAAGAACCCATGACCGTCGAGGCGTTTCTCAAGCTGCGCGAGACTGACCGTTGAGAAATAACGGTCGGTATCGGTCTGCAGGTATGCGTAGTCGTCGCGCGCCATGACGAAACGGATGCTGTCGATGGAGATGAGAATCTTCTTGCCGCCCTTCTCGACCGAGATGCGCTCGGATTTCTGGGCCTGCATGTGAAGCGCAACGTTCTCACGCACGCGAGCAAGCGCCTGAGCGAGCCGCTCGGTCTCGACTGGTTTGACCAGATAGTCAACCGCATTGACCTTGAACGCTTCGAGCGCGTACTCGCTGTATGCCGTGACGAACACGACATTCGGGGGGAACTTCAACGTGCGGAGTGCCTCTGCGAGCTTCAACCCAGTTGCTTCGGGCATGTTGATGTCAAGGAATATCACATCGATTGGATACTCCTTCAGCTTTTCAATCGCCTCGCGAACACTCGCCGCTTCGGCGACGACGTCGGCTTGCCCAAGCTCGTCAAGCAAGAAACGCAATTCAGAACGAGCAGGAGCCTCATCGTCGACTATCATTGCTTTTAGCATATGAGCCCCCTTAAGCGGCACTTTGCTAACTCACCACTACGGCTCGGCTATAAAATACCGTTCGCCGCCCAAATAAAACCGCTAGTACCTCAAATAATACCGTTCAGGGGAAAAAACGCAAGGGTCAGCTTGCTCCCATATGAGTGGAACAAGCGACCAGGTGCGACAAAAACGGAACTCTGCAGAAACAATTCTCCGCACTTGATTCTAGGCTTGCAGTTTGGCAGACATGAGCTTCTGAATAGTGCAGACATAGATTCCAAACGCCTGCTTCAAAAGGTCCTCGCGGATGCCCTCGTCAGGACCGTGCATGCCACCGACCCATTCAGGTTTGGGCTCCCACGGTTTCTCGGGACCGAAGCTCACGCCCGTCGTGAACACGCGTGCGTATGTTCCGCCTTTCATCGTAAACGGCTCAGCATGCTCGCCCGTCACCTCGTTGTAAGCGTCGAGAAGGGCCTTGACAGCGGGCGATGATGGGTCCATGAGGAACGGCACCTTGTCATGCAACATGGCAAACGACGCTCCGCATGCAGACGCGACTTCATTCACGCGTTGCTCGATAGCGGTCGATGTGGTGGTTGTCGGATAGCGGAAATCAACGGAGAGGCAGATGCGACCATCTTCGATCCACGCCTTCCCGACCACCGACGTCAAATCACCGAGATGCTGGTCGGCCGTAGCAATGCCAAGTCCCGTGCCATCGTAATGCGCCGTCACCTTGCGGGCCATTTCGAAAAACGCCGCCTCCTCTTCGCTGAGCACATCGTTCTCAAGCAGATAGGCAGCTAGGATATCAATGGCGTTCTCCCCCAATTCCGGCGTCGAAGCATGAGCTGGCTTCCCATTTGCGCGCACGATGACGCCGTTTTCAACCTGCTCGACTTCAACTTTGCCAGCAGGCTGCAAACCGCTCGTACCGCACGTCAGCCGCGCCCACGCCTGACCAGGAACAGCGTTGACCGCCACCCCGCCCTCGAGCTCGGCCACAACTCCTTTGCTGATCGGTGCGCTTGATAGCGTGCCGCTGCAAATGCCCGACTCGCCGTAGCAAACGGGAAATTCTGCATCAGGCGTGAACAGGAACGCTGGATCGGAATAGCGCTCACGATAGTACGCAACATCTTTCATGTTGGTTTCCTCGTTCGCTCCGAACAGGAAACGCACCGTGTACGGGAAACGACGCCCTTCAGCTTCAAGTCGGTCACGCCAGAACTTGAGGGCATGCAAGGCCACGATGACCGGCCCTTTGTCGTCAGCTACACCGCGACCGATCAGGTAGCCATCCTTGCGCGAAACCTCGAACGGCGGAAACGTCCATCCAGGGCCGGCGGGCACGACGTCCACATGGCCGATGATGCCGATCTGGGTTTCACTCTCACCGAGCATGTCGGCGTAGCCGATGCGGCCTTCGCAATCATGCACCTCGAAACCCATGCGCTCTGCCATGTTGAGTGCAGCCGTCAGAGCAGCGCGCGGGCCGGGGCCATACGGAGCTTCTTCCGTCGCTTCATCGAGTTCCTCAATGCTCTCAATACGCACCAACGTGTCGAGGTCGGCAACAACATCCACCCAGTGGTTTTCAACATAGGAATTAATCGCATCCTGCAACAAATCGCTCATCATCCGTCCTTTTCCGAAATCATGCAGGTCAAGCACTATGACGATGCATTGGTATTTCCTTTTCTTGTCAGTATACGAATTTTCCCCGTAAATGGTCGCATTCGGCTATAATCCTGTTTTGCGCCCGAGTGGCGGAATGGCAGACGCGGTGGTCTCAAAAACCTCTGTCCAAAAGACGTGTGAGTTCGAATCTCACCTCGGGCACCATTCAGCATGAAAAGGCTCCCAGCAATGGGGGTCTTTCTTTAATATGAGCAGGACATTGTCAAGAGGCAAAGTTGGCCCTGACCCAAAATAATTCGGGCCAGGGCCTATCTCTATCTCAACCCTCCCTGCGGCGA
>CACZIP010000044.1 GCA_902781245.1 uncultured Coriobacteriaceae bacterium
GATGATGGGCTGAAAGCTCGTGCTCGAGCGCATGGCTCTCCCAGCCGCCTGAGCGCGCCGTCGGCGACAAGCTGCGTCCGCAGCCCGCGATGTCGTTGTGGGCCAGCATGCCTGCCCACATGATCGTTGCGCGGGCATCGAAATCTTCTGGTTCCTCAAGAGCGCGCGGAGCTTCGTCGATCAACGCGTTCACGAGCCCCGTCGCAATGTTGTCGGTTACGGGAACTGCTTCCACACCGCTGAAGTAGCGTTCGCAGATGTGGGCGATCATGTCGGTCACGCCAGCTGCAGTTTGGTATGGCGGCAACGTGAACGTGAGTTCGGGATCCATTATGGCCAGCTTTGGACGGAAGATGTCTCCACTCGCTCCGACCTTGCGATTCTCGGCATCGCAGCTTATGACACAGGATGCGGACGCCTCGGATCCAGCCGCCGGAATTGTAAGCACAACCGCTATGGGCAGGCACTTCTCGATCTTTTGGCCTTTGGCGAAGAAGTCCCACACGTCTCCATCGTAGGGGATGCCGAACGCAGTCGCCTTCGCGGCGTCGATGGTGCTGCCACCGCCAACGGCCAGAACACCATCCACCTCGCTCTCGCGCGCTTTGGCAATAGCATCACGAACCCAGTTGACCTCGGGATTCGGGCGAACACCGCCCGCTTCAACATATGAAACGCCCGCAGCCTCGAGGGATTTTTTCACGCGATCAAGCACGCCGGACCGGACAACCGAGCCTTTGCCGTAAACGAGCAGCACACGATTGAAGCCCATGGCCGCCATTTCGGCGCCCGTCGTATCAACCATCTTTCGACCAAACACGAATCTGGTTGGCGAGTAGTACACGAAATCTCTCACGGTCAACCTCCGTTCTCGCGCCGCCGAGACCGGGAAAAGGGAAACCACCTTTTCACGCAGGTCTGCAAGCAGCCATCCATCTTGTTCATCGGTTATTATAGTAGGGTTCTGAAACACTCGACAACGGAGGGTCCCAATGGCAAACAAAGGGCTTGCAAAATCGGCAGAGAGCACGACCATCCTGGTCACAGGTGGAGCAGGATTCATTGGCAGCCATACATGCGTCGAGCTGCTCAGCGAAGGCTACGCTGTCGTCATCCTCGACGACCTGTCGAATTCATCGCCCAAAGCCGTCGAACGCGTCCGCGCCATAGCGAACGCTGACGAAAGCAGGTGCGCGTTTGTCGAGGGCTCCATCCTCGACCGCGAAGTTCTCGAGCATGTGTTCACCACTTGGGACATCGACGCCATCATCCACTTCGCGGGCTTCAAGGCAGTTGGCGAAAGCGTTGCAAAACCGCTCGAGTACTATTGGAACAACATCGCCGGCACGCTTGTCCTGTGTGATGTTGCACGCGCTCACGGCGTGAAGAACATCGTGTTCTCAAGCAGCGCCACCGTCTATGGCGAGCCGGAATTCATCCCCATCACGGAAGATTGTCCAAAACACACGCCCACCAATCCGTATGGCCAGACCAAGTCGATGCTCGAGCAGGTGCTCACCGACCTCTACATCGGCGATAACGAGTGGAACGTCGTGCTGCTGCGCTACTTCAACCCCATCGGCGCACATGAGTCGGGTCTCATCGGCGAAGATCCAAAGGGCATTCCCAATAACCTTGTGCCCTATGTTGCCCAAGTCGCGGTCGGGAAACTCTCTGCGGTCGGCGTGTTCGGCGATGACTACCCCACCCCCGACGGAACCGGTGTGCGCGATTACATTCACGTCGTTGATCTGGCACGCGGCCATGTTGCAGCGCTGCGCTGGATGGGCGGCAAAGTCGGCACGGGCGCGGCAATCGGTCTCGGTTCAATTGCCGGCGAGCCCGCAGAAGACGGGACGCGTCGCGGCGTGGGAATCTTCAATCTGGGCACCGGCCGTGGCTCGAGCGTGCTTGATGTGGTGCGCGCTTTCAGCAAGGCCTGTGGGCGCAACCTTCCGTACGAAATCAAGCCCCGTCGTGCTGGTGACATCGCTGAGAACTATGCCGCTTGCGACAAGGCGCGCGACGAGCTCGGCTGGGTAGCGGAATACGATCTTGACCGCATGTGCGAGGACAGCTGGCGCTGGCAGTCCAACAACCCGAACGGATACGCTGACTAGTTCGTAGCAGCCTGGGAGATATCTCCGCCCTCCATGAAGATACGGGACATCTCGGCTACGCCAGCGTCATCTGCAATAACGTAGGACACGTCCCCAATCATGTCAGGATGGGACGGGATGTTCGCCGAATAGATCGTGACCGGATAGTCGTTGTTGTGGCGAATCAGCTCAGCAAGCGAGAAGATGAAGTCGAAATCCATCGCCGAGTCTGTCGTGAGGAACTTCGTCGACGCCTGAATGAGACCGGCCAGATCGGCTGCAGGAGCTTCGAGTCCCTTGTGGATGATGGCGTCGATGACTTTGCGCTGGTTGCGCTGGCGCGTGTAGTCGCCGTCCGCATATGCGCGGCTACGCGCGAACACGAGCGCCTGCTCCCCATTGAGATGCTGTTCACCCTCTTCGATGACGTAATCGCCGGCATCGGGATCGTCGATTCGCTCGTCGATGTAGACATCGATGCCGCCGATGGCGTCGATCAAATCGACCAGTCCTTCGAAGTTGATCTCGGCATAGTGGTCGATTGAAATGCCTGTGAGATTGGTCGCCGCTTCAATTGTGCCGCTCGGCCCGCTGTAGTAATAAGCGGCGTTGAATTTCGCCATGCCCACGCCAGGCAGCTGAACGGCCGTGTCGCGCGGAATCGACATCATGGTGATGGTGTTGGTGAACGGATCGACACGCACAATGATGTTGGTATCCGTACGCGCTCCCATGCTTTCGTCGTCTACGCGAGCATCAGACCCCAGCAACAGCACGGTGAACGGTTCGTCGAACTTCGTCGAACCCGTCAAAGCGCTGTCGAGCGCTTGCATCTCAGCATCGTCAAGCTTGTGCAGGTCGGCGTTGACGGCATCCTTCTGGGACTGCTTGAACACGTAGAAGCCCAAACCGGCAACCGTGGCGATCAACGCGATGAAGATGATGGCGACCACGATTTTCGGGGCCTTCGACGAACCCTTGCTCTTCGTGTGATAGTTGACATTGTTGCGAGAATATTGGTTCGCCGTTCCATAGCTCGCGGGAACATAGCCCGCGTTTTGCGGTTGTTGCGCCTTGCGGCGATAATCCTGGGAAGGAGAAACGGGATTCATTCCCTGAATTGGTGCTTCGCTGTTGTCTCGAGTATTGATCTTTTGATCGCGCTTGATCGATTTGCGAGCCATCGAGAGGTGTCCTGGTTCTTCCACGGCGCTGAGCCTATCTTCTATAACTATTTTATTTTAGCATCGAGGCGTTTTACCCATAAGACAGTCACATTACGACCACCCTGAGCACATGCGTACATGGATTCCGTCACCGAAACATGCAATCGAATGTTGGTTTTATCCAACATTCCTAAAGTGGCATCACCCTAGACTGGCGGCATGGATCTTCATGATGACAACACCTTTGAGCACCAACCTGAACACACCGCATCCTTGAACGAAACCATCGGCAAGAATGTGCAACGGCTTCGCGTCGAGCAGAACTTGCCCAAGAAGACGCTCGCACGCATTGCTCGTGTGAGCCGACCTCAGCTCGACAAAATAGAAAGCGGCAAAGCCGACGTACGGCTATCGTGCATCGCACGGATAGCCGATGGCTTGTCGGTTGCGCCTGCCGATTTGTTGAAGCCTTTTTAATAATTCGATGCTGCATGTGCAAAGAAAGCGCCGGCTCGAAAGCCGGCGCTTCGTCATTTCCAATTCGGGCGAGCCGCTTCGCTATGACAGAATCTCAGTCGCTGCAGATTCAAGCGTGCCAAGCAGCTCCTCGGCACCCTTGCGCGTCTCGCGCGTGGCGAACAAGTATGCCTTGACCTTGGGCTCTGTGCCGCTGGGACGGAAGATGACCTTGTTGCCGCCTTCGAGATCGAACTCGATGACGTTAGCCTTCGGCAGACCGTTAACGCCCGTCGCATAGTCGACGACGCCTTCGACAGCCAGGCCCGCGATGTCAGTTGGTGGCTGTTCGCGCAAGCCGGTCATCAGGGACTTCATCTTCTCGCCGCCCTCGACGCCCGGGAACGAGAACGACAGCGTCTTGTTCAGGAAGTAGCCATGCTTCTCATACAGGTCGCGGAGGGCATCGGCCAGGTTCATGCCCTTGGCACGATAGTACTGCGCCATCTGGCAGATGAGCATCGAAGCGTCGACGGCGTCCTTGTCGCGGACGTGCGTGCCGTTCAGATAGCCGTAGCTTTCTTCGAAACCGAACAGAAAGCGGTCAGGCGCACCCTCCGCTTCAAGATCGGCAATGACGCCGCCGATGTACTTGAAGCCCGTGAGTACGCGACGCATCTCGAAACCGTATTGCTTGGCGATGGAGTCGACCATGACCGACGAGACGATGGTTGTGACGGCAACCTTGTTCGCTATGGCCTCAGCGCCCTCATCATCTGCGATACGCTGCGCGACGTAATCGAGCAGCAAAACACCCATCTCGTTGCCCGAGATCAACAGGTAATCGTCTCCGTCCTTCACGGCAGCACCCACGCGGTCGGCGTCGGGATCGGTTGCCAACACGAGATCGGGGTGCACTTCCTCGGCAAGCTCGATGGCGAGCTTGAGCGCCTCGCGCGTCTCAGGATTCGGATATGTGCACGTTGGGAAGTTTCCGTCGGGCTCTGCCTGCTCGGGAACAACCGTCACGTCGGTGATGCCAACACGCTCGAGAATGCGACTGACGCATTCGAGGCCCGTGCCGTTGAGCGGGGTGTAGACGACCTTCAACGGATCGTTAGCCGCACCTTCACCGGCCACCGAGCAAGCCTCAACCGCATCGATGAAACGGTCGATGACCTCATCAGGAACCCACTCGATACGACCATCGACAAGTGCCTCGTCGAAGTCGCACATTTTGACGCCGCTGAACGTATCCACTTCGGCAATAGCTGCAGAGATGGCGTCGGCTGCTTCGGTTGCAATCTGGCATCCGGTGTGGTCATAAGCCTTGTATCCGTTGTACGGCGCGGGATTATGGCTAGCCGTCATGTTCACGGCGCCAGCACAACCCAGGTCGCGCGCGCCAAAGCTAACCGTTGGAGTCGGCACGATGCGTGGGAACACGTAGGCTTTCACGCCGTTGGCTGCAAACACCTCAGCTGTGCGGCGGACAAACTCCTCGCCCTTGTTACGGCTATCGCGCCCAATCACAACGGACGGGTTCTCGTAGTTGGCAACCAGATAGTCCGCAAAGCCCTGGGTAGCGCGCCCAACCGTGTAGACGTTCATGCGGTCGGTGCCCGCTCCGATGATGCCGCGCAAGCCAGCGGTTCCAAACTCGAGGTCCTTATGGAACGCTTCGATTGCCGCCTTTTCATCGTTGCGCATGGCTTCGAGCTCTTCGCGCAAATCGGCTTCCTCAACGTTGTCGAGCCACGCTGCAAGCAGTTCGGTTTCCCTCGTCATCGCTGTTCCTTTCAATCGAACCGACGCTACACATTATAGAGCTGGGAAGGTATGTCAATGAGCATATCGGCGCCAGCGGTCTTAAGAACATCAACACTGCGATAACCCCAGGTCACACCTATTGCAGTACATCCTGCAGCATGAGCGACAGTCATGTCGCCACCCGAATCTCCGATGTACGCCACGCGTTCGGGCTCGACGCCGAGCTCGGCCATCATGTTGAGCAGTCCCGTAGGATCCGGTTTTCGTGGCACATCAGGGCCTTCGCCCCACACGATGTCAAACACACCTGGGAATTGCTCGGCGATCACGTAGCGGGTTGCGGCATCGAATTTGTTCGACAGAACACCGAGCTTCGCTCCGTCGGCTTTGAGCTTGTCGAGTGTTTCGGGCATTCCCTCATAGGGACGTGTGTACTTGTGTCCGAATTCCGGGTAAAGCTCCCTCCAACGAGCGAGGATCTCGTCAATCTCTTCCTCAGAGGTACCAGGAACCGCAGCGCGCTGCAAGAGCACGCGGGCGCCATTGCCGACGAAGCTGTTGATTTCGTCGGACGTGCGAGCGGGCATGCCGTGCTCGGCGAGCACCATGTTGGTGATGTTCGTCAAATCGGAAAGCGTGTTGAGCAGCGTTCCGTCGAGGTCGAAAATATATGCGTCAAATGCCATAACAGCCCCCATATAACAAAAATGCCGTTCGCGAGAACGGCTAGTGTGTAAATGGTGCGGGTGAAAGGACTTGAACCTTCACGGGGTTGCCCCCATACGGACCTGAACCGTACGCGTCTGCCAATTCCGCCACACCCGCATATGACCCGTTAAACGAGCGAGAAAGATAATAACCCAGCACAAAAGGCCATGCAAGGAATATTTTCACAATTCGTCACATATCCGTGCATCAACCAGAAAAGAACGCTATCATTGCCAATTGCAATTGCGGGTGTCGCCAAGTGGTAAGGCACGAGCTTCCCAAGCTCGCATTCGCGGGTTCGAGTCCCGTCACCCGCTCCAAAAGAGTTTCAACAACGTCCACCTTCGGGTGGGCGTTGTGTTTTAACCGAAAATGATAAGCGAGAATGCGTGTCCTAGGGCCGTCAGCGGCTTCGACACCATCGCCCACTTAGATAGATTAACCGAACGAAATGAATAGCGGCAATTTCCAGGTCAAGCAGAAGCGCGCCTGGAGACTTGGACGCTTGGTTGCCTGGGCGCAGGATTGCGTGGTCGATTAATCGCCTGGCCGATTAATCTCCTGGCTGCAATATCGGGGATATGCTTCATAGAATCGCCAATCCTCCGCCCTTCGGTGACTCCCCGCAATTCCTCGCCACAGCGTGGCAAGTTTTTAAGGGAAGGCATTATCGTTTTTGAGGATAAAATCTGTGAGCTCGCGTTTCATGATGGCGCTTATCGGAATCGGCCCGAAAACAGTGACTCCCCCCGATTTTCCTCCACCAAGTGGCACTTTTTCGAGGGGAGTCACGAATTGTTGTCTTTAACCCCAAAACCTATTTCATTGGAACCCGACCGTCGCATGATTCGGGAATCCTGGATTTGCTGACCTTCTCCTACAACCTTTAGCAAACCCCGTCGAGTAAAAGGATAGGATGTTTATCCTATGAAGGGGAAGCGTCCTACGTCAACACCCTTATCCGACGTACTTTCAATCCTTTAACTCTTTCTGTCACCCGCTCCAAGAAACAAACAGGCACCGTCTCCGGTGCCTGTCGCTTTTCTATCCTGCGCAGCTCTTTTAGAAGATGCGAACCCTCACGATGCCTTCACGGGCAGACATCTTGTCGAAAGCGTCGTCTCCCACCTTGTCGTCGATGTCGATGATCGTATAGGCATAGTCGCCGCGCGCCTTGCTGATGATGTTTGCGAGGTTGTGGCCGTGCTGTGCGATGGCGTCGGTCACGCCGTTGATCACACCGGGAACGTTGCGGTGGATGAGCGTGATGCGCTGGCCTTCGGGACGAAGCGGCCCGAGCGAGCAAGCCGGGAAGTTCACCGAGTTGGTGATGTTGCCGTTGTCGATGAAGTCAACGAGCTGGTTGACGGCCATGACAGCGCAGTTCTCCTCAGCTTCGGCAGTCGACGCGCCCAGATGCGGCAGCACGATCGTGTTCTTCGCGCCCATGATGGTCGGATTTGCAAAGTCGGTCACGTAGCGACCCAACTGATCGGCCTCGAGAGCGCGCACCATCGCGTTCTCGTCGACGAGCGTGTTGCGCGAGAAGTTCAGGAAGACAGCGTCGCTCTTCATGAGCTCGATCTCGTGCTCGCCGATCATGCCCTTCGTCTGCTCCATGGCAGGCACGTGGATGGTGATGTAATCGCACTCCGAGCAGATGTCGTCGAGGTTCGTCACGTGCTTGACGGCGTTGGAGAGGCGCCATGCGGCGTCGACCGACACGTAGGGGTCGTAGCCATAGACTTCCATGCCGAGCTCGATAGCCGCGTTGGCGACGAGCGCACCAATGGCACCCAGGCCGATGACGCCGAGCTTCTTGCTGAGGATCTCGCGTCCGGCGAACGCCTTCTTGGCCTTTTCGACCGACTTGGCGATGTTCTCGTCATCGGCATTCTCGCGGCACCACACGACACCGTCGACGATGCCACGGCTGGCGAGAAGCATGCCGCAGAGCACGAGCTCCTTCACGGCATTTGCATTTGCACCAGGGGTGTTGAACACGACGATACCCTCTTCAGCACAACGGTCGAGCGGGATGTTGTTGACGCCAGCACCAGCGCGTGCGATGGCAAGGAGGCTGTCGGGGAAAGCGGTGTCATGCAGCTGGGCGCTGCGAACGAGCACGCCATCGGCGTTTGCGAGCTCATCCGTGAGCTCGTAGCCCTCGGGCAAGCGATCCGTGCCCTTCTTGGAAATGTTGTTTAGGCAGTGAATGCGGGGCATTTTATTCCTTTCAGTCGTTTTAGTAACCTTTACATGATAGCGCTTTCAGAAAAAATGACATCGTTATAATAGACGCATGACGGAACGTTCAAACAAAGGCTCGAACCGCGCCACACATGAAGCACCGAAGCCGTTTCCCGTATGGAAAGCGCTCGTTGCCCTAGCTCTCATCGCCGCGATCGTGTTCGCAGCACAGCTATGCTCGACCGCTGCGACCATCAATGTGACCGTCAACGGAACCGAGTACACGCTTCATGGCGCCAAAACCATGCAAACTGCCATCAAGGAAAGCGGGTTGCCCATCAACTCTGGCGACCTCATCTCCTTGCGCGGGCAAATACTCGAAAAACACGGTGGCAATCCGTTCTACGCAACGGTCAACGGCGTCGAAACAGTCGATCCCAACTTGAAACTGCACAATGGCGACGAAATAACGGTCACCGACGGCAAAGACGTCGTGGAAGATTACGAGAGCGAATACGAGCCCATCCCCTTCTCCGCTGTCACTGGCGGGCTCGGGGCCCTGCATATCTTCATCCCTGGCGAAGAGGGTACGATGGAGACACGCACGGGGGTGCTTTCCGGCGAACAGGTGCGCAAGCTTCAAAAAGAAGAAACCAACCTCGTGCGATGGTGCTACAACCCCGACGTCGGCGACGACAAGGTCATCGCCCTGACATTCGACGATGGCCCATCACCCGAATGCACTGCCGAGATACTCGACATCCTTGCAGAAAACGATGCCAAGGCAACCTTTTTCATAGTCGGGTCGCAAATCATGACGGAAGAGGACGCAGCTCTGGTGAAACGAGCCTACGATGAGGGGCACCAGCTATGCACGCACACGTACACCTTCGGCCAATCCGTCAGCTCGTTCAACTTTTCTTCGCTTGCAGCGCAAGATCAGATTGATGAGATCAACCTTGGCTACCAGGCCATTTCGAACGTAACCGGCGTAGAGCCGAGCCATTGCGTCAGGCTGCCGGGCGGAACGATGAACAACGATGCCGTGGTGAACGTTGCACCCTACATCGACGCGGAGATAAGCTGGACTGTCGACACAGGCGACTGGCTCTCCCCCGGCTCTGATGTCATTTTCGAGACAATCATCAAGGCTCAACCTGGCGACATCATCTTGTGTCACGATTCAGCCAACAGCCAACAGACCATCGAGGCTCTGAGAAAAGCCCTTCCCTGGCTCAAGCGATGGGGATACAAGTTCGTGACCATAGACGATATGCTCGTCTACCCAGAACTGAAAGTAGAAGAGGAGTAAAATTACCCAAATGAGAAAAGACCGCGACAGCTGGATCGACATGGCCCCCGATGCAATCATCGGGTACAGCACGCTTGTGCTCGCCATCGTGTGCTTCCTGCTGGCGCTCGTCGTGATTGTTGCTATCGTGCGTTTCATCGTCGGAGTGGGAGCGGCATAAACCATGTGGCAGCGATTGTCACTCTACGACCTGCGCGTCATCGGCCATTATCTTGGCGTGCTCATCCTGTTCACGACGATCGGTCTGGCAGCACCCCTACTTACGTCGATTATCTTCGGCGAGTGGCAAGCGACCGAACGCTATTTCCTCACCATCGGCATCTTCCTCATTGTTGGCTCGGCGCTGCGCTTCCTGCGCATCCAGCCGGGTCGCTTGAGCAGGCAACAGGCGTTTGCAATCACGGGTCTCTCGTGGCTCGTGTTGGCATTTTTCGCCGCGCTGCCACTGTACTGGTCGGGCCATTACGCAAACTACCTCGACTCGTTGTTCGAAGCCGTTTCGGGCTTGACGACAACAGGAGCATCGGTTGTTCAGGATCTCGACCATCTCTCGTACTCAGACAACATGTGGCGATTCATGATGCATCTGATGGGCGGCTTGGGATTGGTCGTCGTCGGCCTGTCCTTCGGGTTGTTCGGCAAGGG
>CACZIP010000045.1 GCA_902781245.1 uncultured Coriobacteriaceae bacterium
TGTCGGCACCCGGGATGAGGCCAACCGCGCCAACGGCCGCATTCTCGACGGCGCAGGCGCCGATGAGGGCATCAACCTTGGCCGGGCGAACGAAGGGGAAGTTCGCGGCAAAGGCGAGGTCCTTAGAGGAGGAGTCGACGATCCAGTGGCCGATGTTGCCGTCGGCGTTGGAGACGAGGGGGTTGTTGCCCCACACGAAGATGTTCTTCGGGGCGACCCACTCGGGGTTGTCGTAACGATCGGGGAACTGCATCGAGAAGTCGGGGCAGGTATAGCAGCCCATGATGGTGTTGGCAGCAGCGACGCGCGGGACGTAGCAAGCATTGCCGGAATGGAAGTACGAATACTGGATGGAGCCGAGAGCATAGCCCAAGCGTGCGTTGATCGGAGGGGTCACGCGGCCGGTGCCGGACGCGAAGATGATCGACTTGCCGCCGAACTCGTCACGGATCTTCGTGAACTTCTCGTCGATGATGTCGTAGGCCTCTTCCCACGTGATGCGGGTCCACTTATCCGACTTGCCGCGATCTTTGGGGTCGCGCTTCATCGGGTAGAGCAGACGGTCGGGATGGTAGATGGCCTCGGCAACGTCGAGGCAGCGCATGCAGAGACGACCCTGGTAGTACGGGTTCTCCTCGTCGCCTTCGACCTTGATGAACTTGCCGGTCTCCTTGTCGGTGTAAACGATAACACCGCAGCCGTCGTGGCAACCAGGTGCCGACCATGCGGCGGAACGGGTGCAGATCATCCCGTCCTCTTCCCACTGCCACGGCAAGTCGCCGCCTGTGTACATGACGGGAGGTTCGTTGAAGAACGTAGGACGTACTTCCTTCGATGAGTCGCTGTCGTGAGGAATGTCAATTCTTAGAGTCACAGCTACATCACTCTCTCTTAACTTGATCGGATAGTTGAAAACGAAGCTGCCCGCAATGGCGGACAGACCGAAGCGCCGCAGCCGGCGTGTTGAGCCACCACCCCTCTCGTGATCCCCCTCGGCTTTTGCTCGTCTGCGGGCACCATATATTTTTGCGAGGCGCGTGTAATCCCAACTCTGGTGCTATTTGTCGGATTGGCATGCGCAAGGGGAGCATGGTACGGCCGATACCATGCATTTTCCAGGTGTTATTCCATGCCGGTCCACCTGTATTCGACCCTCAAAGACGCCTCTGGTCCATATTCAGCCTTCTGGTATTAGGGCGCTCGGATGCTTTCAGGTCACGAGGGCAAAGACTGACGTTCGGCGTCTCCTACAATCTCTTGAAAAAGCGTGGCGGCACAACGACCTGAGGAGGGTCACGATGCAGCACAAATCACTTGGCTTCATGCAGCTGGCAATCATTTGCGGATTCAGCTTCTACTATGCTTGGTACCTTATTTCGTTCTTCGCATTGTTCGTCTCTCCACCCGCTATCGCAACCTTCGTAGAGGTTCATGTCGGACAGGTCGTATTCTTTGGAGCAAGCGTTCTCGCCACGTTGGTGACGCTCGTGTTGTTTCGCCGGTCCAACAGCAGCATCATCGGACATGCAAAGCTTTTGATTTTGGCGACAGCGGTCTTGGGATTAGCCCTTCCCATCCTCGTGATTGCGGGAAACCTCGTATCGTTCGCATCGTTGCCGCTGTTCTACGGCGCATGCTTCCTCTCAGGTGCATCGATGGCCATCGGATTCATGCTGTGGGAAAGCCTCTCGACCCAGGGCTATCTGAACAAAGGCGTCTTGGCTCACGGCACGATTTTCTGCGCGGGTGGCATCGTCTTCCTCTGCGCTGCGCTGTTCCTTTCGAACCTCGATATGAGCCTGCTCGCATCGCTCTTGCTCATCGCCAGCACAGCACTGCTCGCCTTCACCACACCACGCTGCGATACGACCGAAAACAAGCCGATTGAACCGGTCAGGGACTATTTCAGGAAGGTCTGGAACATCGACGTGGTCGTCGTGGTGCTCAACATCTCGTTCGGATACGCCTTCATCCTGCTTTTCGGTTACGACAAGACCTTGCTCGTGGCGACTATGGCCGCAGCTGTTGCGGCAGATCTCATCTTCTCGATCATATTTGGACGGGGAAAATGGCTGTTGTTCGCGGGCTCTGTGCGCGTTTGCGTGGCATTCGCCTCATGCGCCCTCATTCTGCTCGTCTTGCCAGGAGAGGCAACGAGCCTGGGCGCGCTTTGCGTACTGGTTGTCTTCTGGTTCATCTTCCGCACCATCAACGGCGGATCGCTTACCGATTTGGCGAACGCCCACAACTTCCCAGTTCTCTACTCGTCGACGCGAGGGAAGCTGTCTACCAATGCCGGCTTCACCATCGGCCTTGGCCTGGGCGTTGCCGCAGTCGCTGCAGCCCAGCCTGGAATCACATCGACTTACATTCCACTCGCCCTCGTTGCGGCATTCATTTTCACAGCCCTGTTCCTCCTGCCCTTCGATGGGGAATCTGCCACAGCGGGCTACAAAACACTTGCGCTTGTCGACATGCACGTGCCGTATGAATCGGGAATCAAGCACATCTGCGAATCGGCAACGGAGCAGTATCGTCTTTCACCGCGTGAGTCCGAAGTGCTTGAATACTTGGTCAAAGGCCGCAACGCCAAGCATGCAGCCGAGAAGCTATTCCTGAGCGAAAGCACTGTGAAGACGCATATATCGAACATCTACCGCAAAACGGGAGTCCATTCTCAGCAGGAACTTCTCGACAAGCTCGACAAGATATGATTGAGCGACAGCTCCAAGCTCAGTCCAACACACCACCGAGAAGCTCGTCGATTATCTCATCGGTCAAGAACGATTGGTCGTCTGGCGCGTAGCCATGTTCCTCGCGGTATCGCTGCAGCCTGACCTGGAATAGTGACTTGTTGAGCTTTCTTTCCATCTGGGCATCGAATTCTATCTGCCTGAGCTGCTTTCCTGCCCGGACATTCGTCTCCATGAGCTTCGCTGGATCGGTTTCCAGGAACAGCCGCATGAGGATCTCGCGCTCGCCAAGAAGGATGCGTGCAACGGTTTTGTGTTGACCGTCGAACACACGCACGCGTGAGCTGTCAACGCGCGCAAGGCATTGCTGCAGCTGGGGGTTCCCACTTGCAAACTCGCGGATGAGATTAATCAAGTTCAAGTTCACGGGACGCGGGTTGATGAGCTCATCATGATGGATGTACTCGATGGGCAAAACAAGAAACACTGAGCGCTCGCCAGAAAGCGCGTCCTCGAACACCTCAGAACAGCGGCTTTCGCCATCGATCTCATAGTGTATGAATCGCTTGTCTTCGGAATACTCCCATGCAAAATCACACTGCGCCCCGCCATAGCGCTGCAGCACGTCAGCAAGCGTGATCACTCGATGCCCCGACTTGCTCTGCTCTTCAAGTTTGATGGACTCGAGCGCCTCTTCGGCGCACTTCAGCTGAGCCTCATTTCGAACTGCCATGTTTATCGCCCAATTCCCCCCTCAAACAAATCGCCGGCAATGCTTCACACATGCATTGCCGGCGACTACCGAGAAAAGTGAGACCGCTCCTGGAGTCGCGGACCTCGTCTGAACGGTTCCGTTTACCCTCCCCATCCCACTGGGTAGCTCGCCGTCCCTCCCGGCGAACATCGGATTTTCAGTTCCGAACGATTGCAATCTTATGCCGTGTGCAAAACTGACCCTCATTACAATCGAACCGATTTCGACAATTTCTTTCCCTCATGATTTCGGCGTTATCCCATCGGCGCTGTTCAACGTCTCATCCTTGAAGTATGACCACAAAACAAAAGGGGCGCCCATCTCGCCAGACGAGCGCCCCTCCGCTGAAACAGCAATCGTTACAACGCCGCGATGATGGCCTCTACGCTTCCTTTCGCATCTCCAAGCAGCATGTCGGTGTTGTCGTTGTAGAAAAGCGGGTTCACAACACCTGCGTAGCCAGCATTGCCCATGCTGCGCTTGAATGCGATGACATGGTTGGCCTCCCACACTTTGAGGACCGGCATGCCGGCGATGGGGCTGCCCGGCTCAGTCAGCGCCGAGGGGTTGACAGTATCGTTCGCGCCGATGACGAGCACCTCGTCGACTTCGCCGAAGTCGTCGTTGATCTCATCCATCTCGAAAACGGCATCGTAAGGCACCTTGGCTTCGGCCAAGAGCACGTTCATGTGACCGGGCATGCGACCTGCCACCGGATGGATGCCGAACTTGACGTCCACGCCGCGTTCCTTGAGCTTGCGCGTGAGGTCGGCAACCGGGAACTGGGCTTGAGCCACTGCCATGCCATACCCCGGAGTGATGACAACGGTCTTTGCCGCCTTGAGTGCCGCAGCTGTTTCTTCTGCCGTGATCTCGGTATGGGTACCGTAATCCTTCTGCTCACCACCACCAGCGGTGGCACCATCGCCGAACCCACCGAGGATAACGCTTGCGAACGAGCGGTTCATGCCCTTGCACATGATGTAGCTGAGATATGCACCCGACGAGCCGACAAGCGAGCCCGTGATGATGAGCAGGTCATTGCCCAGCGTGAAGCCGGCCATAGCCGCAGCCCAGCCTGAGTACGAGTTGAGCATCGAGACGACTACCGGCATGTCGCCGCCGCCGATGGCAAGCACCAGATGTGCTCCAAGGACGAGCGAGACCACCGTGATGATAATCAACGGCACGAGACCAGCTTCCACGCCCGTCGTGTTGATGAGCCAACCGATACACGCCAAGCACACGAGCACCATGATGGCGTTGATCGCATTCCGCCCGGGAATCATGAGCGGTTTGCCGGAAATCTTGGCCGACAGCTTGAGAAACGCCACAATGGAGCCCGTAAACGTCACGGCACCGATGAAGATGGCAAGCCCAACCTCGCCCAGATGATAGGCATTCATGGCACCCTGGAAATGACCACCCGGCTCGATGAAGAACGAGTTGAAGCCGACGAGCACAGCAGCCAAGCCTACGAATTGGTGCAACATGGCCACAAGCTGTGGCATCTCGGTCATTTGGACTTTGACCGCACGCCATACGCCGATGGCGGCGCCGATGGCAATGCCCACGACCATGAGCCCGGCTGTTTGAGCGGCGATTTCAGCATTGCCCGCGAGCGTGACCACGATGACGGCCACAAGCGCGAGCGCCATGCCGCAGATGCCGAACTTATTTCCGCGATTGGCAGTCTTCTGCTGGGAAAGACCGGCCAGCGCCAGGATGAACAGCAAGCCTGCCAAGATGTAGGCGAGCATCTCGAATTGAGTCAACATCTCCAGCATGTTACTCAGAGCTCCGTTCGAACATCTTGAGCATGCGGTCTGTAACCAGGAAGCCGCCGAAGATGTTGATGGAGGCGATAGTCATCGCTATGAAGGCCAACACCACCACAACCGGATTGTCGAAATTGACTATCTGCAGCAACGCGCCGACGATGATGATGCCCGAAATCGCATTCGTCTCGGACATGAGCGGCGTATGCAACGAGTGGGTCACGTTCGTGATGACGTAGAACCCCACTACGCAGGCAAGCATGAATACGATGAAATGGTTTGCCATCTCAGGTGGCGCACCAACGATGAGCGCAACTGCCAAGATACCCACGAGCACTTTCCACCAATGCTTTTGGAATGCAGACTTTTCGGGTTTCGGCTCAGGTTCAGCCGCCTCTGCCTCTGCAACCGCTGCAGGAGCGGCGGAGACCTTCACGGGGGGCGGCGGCCACATGATATCGCCGTCGAGCGTAACAGCCACGCCACGCTGAACCTCGTCTTCCATGTCGAGCTTCAGCACACCGTCCTTCTCGGGCGTGGCCAACTTGAGGAAGTTCACGATGTTCTGGCCGAACAGCTGCGAAGCTTGACCCGGCATGCGGGAAGGCAAGTCGGTGTAGCCTACGATCTTCACACCGTTGTCTGTGACTACAACCTCACCTGGTCGCGACAACTCGCAGTTGCCACCCAGGGGCGACGCACCCATATCCACCACGATGGACCCAGGCTTCATGCCCGCAACGGCCTCGGCTGTGATGAGCAGGGGCGCCGGACGTCCTGGCACGGCCGCCGTCGTGATGACGATGTCGTTCAAAGCCGCCTGCTCGGTGTAAACCGCCAACGTAAGCTTTTGCTGCTCCTCGTCGAGGGCTTTGGCATAGCCGTCGGATGACTGCTGTTTCACCGGGATTTCCACGAACGTGCCACCAAGAGATTCGACTTGGTCGGCCACTTCGGGACGTACGTCGGTAGCCGAAACCTGCGCGCCCATACTGCCCGCCGTGCCGATGGCCGCCAAACCCGCAACACCCACGCCGATGACGTAGACCTTTGCAGGCTGCGTCTTGCCAGCAGCCGTCACTTGGCCGGTGAACGTGCGGCCGAACTCGTTTGCCGCCTCGATGACCGCACGATAACCTGCCACGTTCATCATCGAGGAGCGCACATCGAGCGATTGCGCACGCGAGATGCGCGGCACCGCATCCATTGCAAGCGCCGTGATGCCCATGTCGTGGAACTTGTTGATGAGCTCATCGTTGCCCCACGGGCTCATGCGCGCAATCAACGTAGATCCTGGCTTCATGAGCGAAAGCTCGGCATCGGTAGGCGTATCCAAGCACGTCACGATATCCGAGGACCACACATCCTCTTTCGGGAGGATGGATGCTCCTGCCGCTTCGTATGCATCGTCAAAGTAGCTAGCGCTCACGCCTGCACCCGATTCGACGCACACGTCATAACCCAACTTGATAAGCTTTCCGACGGTATCGGGCGAAGCCGCTACGAGCGTTTGCGCTTCGTACGGCTCTTTGGGTATGCCGATTCGCATGTTGCCTCCTTCTAGCACTCTTCGCCCACAACATCGTTTCTCCGTATACTAGAACAGTCTCTCCACCGCAGGCTCGAGAAAAGATACAAACTCGCTGCTATACTGATGGCGATTGCGAACAGGAAGGGTCATTATGCACATCGAGCAGCCACAACATCGACCTCCGCAGGACATGAACTGTCCTATGCTGCAAATCGTCACCGGATGCTCTCATGGCAAATGCCATTTCTGCGACATCTTCAACGGCATTCCCTTCCAGATGTCGCCTATGGAAGAAATCATCGAGGATATCGAAGAAATCGCCCGCACGGCCATGAGCACAACGAGGCGCATTTACCTGACAGGCGGAAATCCCTTCGCGCTTTCGAAGAACCGCTTGTTCGAGGTGTTCGACGAAATCGAAAAGCGCATGCCGCAGGTCAACAGTTACGGCGGGTTCTGCCGCATCATGGACATCGCCCGCAAGAGCGACGAGGACTTGCGAGCACTTGCCGAACGCGGCGTGAACGACATCACAATCGGCGCGGAAGGCGGAAATGACGAGGCATTCGCCTTCATGGAAAAAGGCCACACGGCGGCCGATGTTATCGAGCAGGGCAAACGTCTGCACGAAGCAGGCATCGACTTCACGTTCTTCTACCTCGTGGGCATGGCAGGTGCCGGTCAAGGTCAAAAGAACGCCATCGAGACCGCACGCGTGTTCAGCGAAGCCCGCCCGAAACGCGTGCTCGTCGTCTGCATGACGCCCACGCCGACATGGCCGCTTGCCGCAGACATTGCCGCTGGCCGTTGGACGCCACCGACTGAAATCGAGATGTGTGAGGAGATCCGCACGTTCGTCGAGCGCATCGATTGCGAGTGCTTCATCAATGCAGCGCACGACACCGACATCATCCGTTTCGAAGGCGGCATCCCCAAGAACCGCGAGGGCATGCTTGAACTATTGGACAACATGATTCCCAAAGTGAACGAAAAGGCCGCCCGCACAATGCGGGAGATGCTCCATCACGCAACGTTCTAGCAAAAAAGGGATTGTCCTTTCTGGCTAGCTTGCATGCAATAATGAAGCTATGACGACAATTGGAGTGATATCGGATACGCATGGAAGCCTGCATCAGCGGGCCTACGAGGCGCTTGCCGATTGCGACTACATCATACATGCCGGCGACATCTGCAACCCAGGCATCATCCGCGAGCTCGAAACGCTCGCGCCCGTCTATGCGGTGCTCGGCAACAACGATTACAACGAATACGGCTCTCATGTCGGGCGTTACTCAAAACCTGTCATCGAAGGCGTACGCTTTCTCGTCGCCCACTACCCCAACGATGTGCGCATCACACCGCTCGGCGGAAAAGCCCTTGAAGCGGGAGAGCCCATTCCCAATATCTGCATCCATGGGCACACACACATTCCGCGCCTTGAATACGGCGCAGACGCGCGACCGGTTGATTTCATCTTGAATCCCGGATCTGCCACGCTACCGCGTGGGGGCTTCCAGCGCACCATTGCGAAAATCGAAATCATCAACACGCGCGTGCGCTCGATTCGTATCGAAACCTTTTCAGGCGAGCTTGTCATGGGCATCGAGCCCGACCCGATCAACGCCTAGATCAGCCGTAACGCCAGATATCGATAATCACCCAAACTGACAGGATAAATGCGCCTGCGAACCCGAAGAACGAGAAGAACGGCACGCCGAACACCTCGTAGTCGCCGCCGTACGGCGCAATGATGCTCGCACCGATGAACAAGCCCGCCACGATGATGGCGATGGCCATGCGGTTCATGATGCGTGACAAGCCGGAAATTGGCTCGCCCGCCCCAAGCATTTCCATGTTGACTTTCAGCTGCCCGCGCGTGAGCATGCGGAGAGCTTCACCGGAATACGCGGCCGCCTGAGCCGCACCAACCGATGCCTTGCGCATGTCGAGCGCCATGTCCTGCGCAGTTTCCTTCAGCACTTCAGTCGGATTCATCGAGCGCCTGAGGTGGTTGTTGATGATGCTCGCCACGTTCTCGTTCTCGATGAACTCGGCGACCGTGCCCTCGATGGTGACGATACCGCGCGACACGTTGGTGACCGACGTGGGAAGCACCACCTGGCTCATGCGCGTCACGTTCATGACGTCGACGAGCAATTGACCGACATCGAGGTCGCCGACGTCGCATGACGCATAACTCGCAAGCAGCAAGTCGAGATCGGCCAGCAGACGCGAGTGATCGATTGCCGCATTGTCCTTTTGAACCGCGAACGACAGCAGTGCGTCCTTGAGCTTGCCCGGGTCCTGCGCACCCACCGCTTCGACGATCGTGCCAAATGCGGCGCGTTCGGCCGGCGTGAGCCTGCCCATGATGCCCAAGTCGAGATAGACGACCTTGCCTCCACGCACGGTAATGTTGCCCGGATGCGGATCGGCGTGGAAGAAGCCGTGGTCGAGAATCTGGGCAGCATAGTTGTCGAGCATCTTCTCGCCTATTTCGGCGAGGTTGTACCCTTCGGCAACAAGTCTCTCATGATCGTAGATGGGAATGCCCTCGATGTATTCCATGACCAGGCAGTACTCGCTGCAAAGTTGCGGGTAGACCTTTGGGCAATCGATGAAAGCAACGTCCTTGTTGAGCTCGCGGAACAACAGCAGGTTCTCGGCTTCGATTTCGAAATCGGTCTCGTCAAGGAACGTGTGCCACATCTCCTCGACAACTTCCGACAAGTCGACCATCTGCACGCTCGAAGATAGGAAGCGCTTCGCCCGTCGCGCCATGATGCGCATGATGTCGATGTCCTGTGCCATCGTTGCCTTCACGCCCGGGCGCTGTACTTTGATGGCTACAACATCGCCATTCGACAAATACGCCCTGTGAACCTGGGCCAGCGACGCACTGCCAAGCGGCTTGGGGTCGATATCAGTGAAGATGTTGTCGAGCTCATCGCCGAAAATAGCCGCAAGAGCTTCCCTCACTTGGTCGAATGGCAGAGGGTCGCATTCCGTCTGCAGTTTGGCCAGCTCTTCGCAATACGCTTTCGGCAGAATCTCGGAACGCGTCGAAAGCGCCTGCCCGATTTTCACGAAACTGGGTCCAAGCTCTTCGAGCATTTCGCGAAACTCGACTGGGGTGAAACCCCTGAGAATGTGATGCTTCGAGAGTATGGAATACAGCTCGCGCAGGCGCTTCGAGCGCGATTTCCGATTCAAGTTGAATTTATCCTCGGGATCGAGCTGACCGCCCTTCCCGAAGAAGTGGTTGAGAAGCGTGTTGCTGGCCATGGTGGAAGTGCTGATCGGTTATTCTTCGATCTGCTCCTCGACAGCCTCGGCAGCCTCTTCAGCGGCTTCTTCGACTGCTTCGACTACTTCTTCGACTTCGACCTCGACTTCGGCCGCCTGAGCATTTTGCTCGGCAGCAATCTTGGCTGCAGTAG
>CACZIP010000046.1 GCA_902781245.1 uncultured Coriobacteriaceae bacterium
TGGTGGGCATACCTGCATCATGGGTGATGTTCCCGCCAGCATGACTGCGTTCGGGTCGACGGAAGATGTCGATGCCTACTGCAAGAAGCTAATCGAAAAATGCGGTCCAGTCGGCTATATCATGTCGACGGGTTGTGATGCTCCGTATAACGCGAAGCTCGAAAACTTGCAGACCATAGCGCAATCGGTCCATAAGTATTAACTTCAGATAAACAACGGCGCGGCAGTTGATCAAGTTCCCTGCCGCGCCATCTTTTGTTTTAAAGCTCCTGATAGAGATTACGTGCTTGAGCTTACTCCCACTCGACCGTGGCGATTGGCTTGGGGGACAGCTCGTAGCACACACGGCAGATGCCCGGTACCTCGCCGAGAATGCGGTCGGTCATCTTCTTGAGAAGCGCCCAATCAAGCTCGGGTACCTCGGCAGTCATGACGTCGACCGTATTGATGCAGCGGATGATGCACGGCCACTCGAAGGCTCGCTTGCCATCGCGCACGCCCGTTGCACGGTAATCGGGAACAACGCAGAAGTACTGCCAGATATCGAGACCAGCAGCATCGATTTCCTCGCGGACGATAGCGTCGGCCTCGCGTAGCGCCTCGAGGCGGTCGCGCGTGATGGCGCCAGTGCAGCGCACGCCCAAGCCCGGGCCGGGGAAGGGTTGACGGTACACCATGTTGTCCGGGAGACCCAGCTGCTTGCCGACGACGCGAACTTCGTCCTTGAACAGAAGCTTTACAGGTTCGACAAGCTCCCAGTTGAGCTCTTCGGGCAAGCCGCCGACGTTGTGGTGGGCTTTGACGCCAGCTTCAGATTCGAGGATGTCTGGGTAAATGGTGCCTTGGCCCAGGAATCCGATTCCCTCGAGCTTGGCGGCCTCCTCGTCGAACACTTTGATGAATTCCTCGCCAATGACATGACGCTTGGCCTCGGGGTCGTCGACGCCTTCAAGCAGGTCGAGGAAGCGATCGACGGCATCGACGTAAATGAGCTCCGCACCCATTTGATTTTGGAACACGTCGATGACCTGCTCGGACTCGCCCTTGCGCATGAGCCCGTGGTTGACGTGCACGCATACGAGTTGCTTGCCGATTGCCTTGATGAGCAAAGCTGCCACGACGCTCGAGTCAACGCCGCCCGACAGTGCGAGAAGGACCTTACCGTCGCCCACTTGGGCGCGCATTGCCTCGACGGCTTCGTCGATGAAGGCGTTGGCAAGTTCGGGAGTCGTGATGCGCTGCATATCGTCAGGGCGCTTGTTGGAAGTGAAATCCATGGATGCTCCTACCTTTCGAGCGGGTTGATACTGGTATGCATTTTAACGGGCGATGCGTGGAGCGTGTGCGAGAAGGTCGCAAAACGTGCGTTTATCGCACGATAAACGAGAACTTTTTTGCCTTGAAACCGCTGTTTCTTGCAGCTGCGCCGAGGATAAAGAACTATCATGAATATGAGAAGTTAAGCACACGTTTGCGGGCTTCTTATATTGGAAACGGGCGTCATGCCCCAGTTGTTACGTCTAGGAGGTTTTTGAATGAAGGAAACACAACTTTTCATCAATGGCGAGTTCCTCGACAACGGCGATCGCGAGATGCGGGAGAACATCAACCCCGCGACCGAAGAGGTCATCTCGCTGTTCCCTGTGGCAACTGAGGAAGACGTCGCCGCGGCCGTCGACGCTGCTTATGAGGCTCAGAAGTCTTGGGAGAAGGTTCCGCCCATTGAGCGCGCTGGCTACCTGATGGAGCTCGTGCAGCTGCTCAAGGAGAACCAGGAGCTCATGGCTCGCACCAACTCCGAGGAAATGGGCAAGCCGCTGAAGCAGTCCATGGACGAGGCTGGCTGGCTGCCTGCTTATCTGCAGTACTTCGCTGCGCTGGCTCGTCACATGAAGGGCGAGATCATCCCGTCCGACCGTCCGAACGAGAACATCCTCATCTACAAGATGCCGATCGGCGTTGCCGGCCAGATCATGCCGTGGAACTTCCCGCTGTTCCTCATCGGCCGCAAGGTTGCTCCGGCTCTGATCGCTGGCTGCACAGTTGTCCTCAAGGCTTCGTCTGACTGCCCGAACGGCGCTTACGAGTTCGCCAAGCTGGTGCAGAAGTCCAGCCTGCCCAAGGGCGTCATCAACGTCATCACTGGCTCAGGTGCCGTCACCGGCAATGCGCTGGCCAGCAATCCGAAGGTCGGCATCGTCACGCTGACCGGATCCACTCCGTCAGGCATCAAGACCATGAAGGCCGCTGCCGACAACGTCACCAAGGTTTCGCTCGAGCTCGGCGGCAAGGCGCCGGTCATCGTCATGAACGACTGCAAGCTCGACGAGACGGTCGACCACGTGCTGCCCAGCCGTATCATCAACACCGGTCAGGCATGCAACTGCGCCGAGCGCGTGTATGTCCAGGAGGGCATCGCCGACGAGTTCATCGCCAAGATCACCGAGAAGATGAAGGCCGTCACGTTCGGTCCCGCACTCGAGGGCGACTTCGACATGGGCCCGATGGTCAACAAGGCTCAGCAAGAGCATGTCGACGAGTTGGTTCAGTCCGCCATCGCGGAAGGCGCCACGGTCCTGTGCGGTGGCAAGAAGGCCACCGTCAACGGCAAGGGCTACTACTACGAGCCGACGGTCATTGCCGACTGCAAGCATGACATGCGCATCATGAAGGAAGAGATCTTCGGTCCGGTGCTGCCCATCACGACGTTCAAGACGCTCGACGAGGCTATCGAGCTTGCAAACGATTGCGTCTACGGTTTGACTTCGTCGATCTACACGACCGACTACGATACGGTCATGAGGGCCATGAACGAGATCAAGTTCGGCGAGACTTACGTCAACCGTGAGCACTTCGAAGCCTTCCAGGGCTTCCATCAGGGCGTACGTCAGTCCGGTATCGGCGGCGAAGACGGCGAGCGCGGTCTTGAAGAGTACCTCGAGACCCACATCTGCTACATCGATTGGGATCTCAAGCGCAACAAGGCGTAATCGACTAGTTCAACATGTCGCATCGGGGAGCCGCCCACGGGCGGCTCCTCTGTTGGTAGATGCGCAGGGATTTGGTGCTGTGTCTCTGCCGCCGGCTCCCTTGCTTTCCGGAAATCGAGAGTGCTATACTACCTGCAATTTCATACAGAAATGCGTTGACGAGGAACGCGCGGGCCAATCTGGTGCCAACCAATGCGCCAGACGTCCGATAAGCCCCTCCGAGCAGTTCGGCATGAAAGCCGAAGCTCCCGCGGACGATCTTCGCGGTGGTGGAAGCGAGTAAGCTGAGCCGGTGACCCCGAAATCGGTCATGGTACGCCATGAGGTCCTGGTGCAGCTTGCTGCAGCAGGATTTTTTGTTTTTAGGCGAACAGGAACGACCATGGCTGATGAAAAGAAGCAGCAAAAGGGAACAGTGGCTATCGCAGGGGCTCCACGCGGGCTCGGGTCGAAGAATCCCAAGCAAGGGCAAACGATGACCGGTGCCCAAGCGCTCATAGCATCACTGGAAGCCGAAGGTGTCGAAGTGATTTTCGGCTACCCAGGTGGGCAGACCATCAAGATGTACGATGCGCTGTACGATTCGACGCAACTGCGCCATGTGCTTGCTCGTCACGAGCAAGGCGCTGTACACGAAGCCGACGGATATGCGCGTGCCACTGGCCGCGTGGGCGTGGCATTTGCCACGAGCGGTCCGGGTGCGACGAACACGGTGACGGGCATCGCAACTGCCTACATGGACTCTATACCGCTGGTTGTGATCACCGGCCAGGTTCCCCGTGCCATGGTGGGTTCCGATTCGTTCCAGGAGTCCGATATCGTTGGCATGACGATGTCCGTCGTCAAGCACAGCTACCTCATGCAATCCTCCGAAAACATCGCTCGCACCGTGCGCGAGGCGTTCCACATCGCCAAGACGGGTCGTCCGGGTCCCGTGCTCATCGACGTGCCTTCTGACCTTCTCGACGAAGAGGTTCTTTTCGAGTATCCCGACGATGTCAACATTCCATCCTATCGTCCGACATATCGGGGCAATGTCAAGCAAACTAAGGCTGCAGCACGTTTGATCGCAGATGCGAAGCGCCCTGTGCTCTACGTGGGTGGTGGCGTGGTGTCATCTGGTGCATCTGCCGAAGTGACCGAGCTTGCGCGATCGATGCGCATTCCTGTTGTGACCACGCTCATGGCCAAAGGAGCTGTACCGTCGAGCGAGCCTCTGAACTTGGGGCTTGCGGGAATGCATGGTTCCCGATATGCGAGTTGGGCGCTCGACAAGTCTGATTTGATCATCGCATGTGGAGCTCGCTTCTCCGATCGCGTCACAGGTGACATCAACTCCTTCGCACCAGAGGCGAAAGTGATCCACATCGACATCGATCCGGTCGAGATCGACAAGGTGCGTGAAGCGCAAGTGCCCATCGTCGGCGATGTCAAGCGCGTCGTCACGAGCTTGACTCTGGAGCTTGAGAAAATCGACGCGCATCCAGACACACAGGCATGGATCGAGCTCATCGGCGAATGGCGTAAGCAGTTCCCACTGTATGACGAGAGTGTTGGAGACTTGCCCGATGAGGTTGTCCCCGAGATAGCCATGATGAAACTTTCTGAGCTGCTCGATCCGGAGGCGTCGATCGTCGTCACCGAAGTCGGTCAGCATCAGATGTGGGCTGCCCAGTTCATCGAGCGAGAGCTGCCGCGCACGTTCCTGTCATCGGGTGGCTTGGGCACAATGGGGTTCGGTTTCCCGGCGGCTGTCGGCGCAGCGTTCGGCTGCCCCGACAAGACGATCGTTTGCATTGCAGGTGATGGGTCGTTCCAAATGAACATGCAGGAAATGGCAACTGCTGCTATCAACGATGTGCCAGTGAAGGTCGTGATCGTCGATAATCGCGCGCTTGGCATGGTCCGCCAATGGCAAACGCTTTTCTACAACAAGCGCTACTCGGCATCGGAGCTCGATTCCGTTCCGGACTTTGTCAAGATCGCGGATGCGTATGGATGGAAAGCCGAGCGCGTCGAACGTCCTGAAGATGTCGTTCCTGCCATAAAACGCATGCTGTCCGATGAGGGCTCGTACCTCATTGACCTTGTGATCTCGCGCGACCAGAACGTCTATCCGATGGTGAGGCCTGGGAAAGGTCTTGACGACGTCATCGGTGTCATCGATTCCGGCGAAGGTCGCACGATGGAAGAAGGGGGTGCGCGATGATCGATCAGGTTGGACGTCATGTGCTCTTGGTGCTCGTTGAGAACAGGCCTGGTGTTCTGTTGCGCGTCGTCAGTCTCATTTCGAGACGTGGCTTCAACATCGAATCGCTATCGGTGGGCCCGACCGAAGATCCGACCCGTTCGCGCATAACGATCATCACCGATGTTGATGACGAGTCGTGGGAGCAGATCACCAAGCAGCTGAACAAGCTAATCGTCGTGCACAAAATCACCGACCTCACCAACGAGCCTTCCATCGAGCGCGAGCTCGTGCTGTTCAAGGTGAACGCACCAGCCGAAAAGCGCAGCGAGGTCATCGAGATAGCGAACCTGTTCAGAGCCAGCATCGTCGACGTGGGCAAGAGCTCGTTGACTATCGAGGCAACTGGAAGCCAAGACAAGATGGAAGGCCTCGAGGATTTGCTGCGCGCGTATGGCATCAAGGAGATAACCCGCACGGGCAAGATTGCCACCGCCCGTAACAGCAAGGACGTGTAGGTGACAGATGAGTCGTTGGGACGGTCCCAACGACTCATTCGTAACGGCAAGAACATCTAGCTTGTGCGCATGACAAAACAGCGAGGTCGCATTACTCGCTGCATCAATATGGTGAACTTAAGGATGCTGGTCACAGGCATATTCTTATGATATATTGTCACGTGCAGCAACAAGCAACACGCTGCGCCATATCTTTCGTACGAGGAAAGTGGGCATGTCCCGCTTTCTTTTTGTATGAGGGCAGGTTAGCGGAAAGGAAAGGGCCTCGGTGCTCACACGAAAGGAACAAGAGCTGCTCGACGCTTTGGCGCCGACTGCTGAAAAAGAAGGCGTCGACCTCGTAACGCTTGAAGTCGTTGGTGCCAAGAAGGCTCCGACGATTCGCGTGTACATCGACACCGACCACGGTGTGAGTTTCGACGAGCTGGCTGCTGCGCAGGCTTGGATCAACGACATCATGGATGACATCGATCCATTCCCCGGAGCTTACACGCTCGAGGTATCGTCGCCTGGCATCGACCGGCCGCTGAGGACGCGCGAGCATTTCGAGCGCTTCGCAGGCGAGAAGGTCGTGGTCAAGACGACGGCACCCATCAACGGCCGCGGCACGTACTCAGGCGTGCTTGTAGGCATGAATGGCGACGACATCGAAGTCGATTGCGATGGCGAGTTGTTCGCCATACCGTTCGATGCCGTGAAGAAGGCCAACGTAAAGGGAACATTCGACTTCAACTAGTCGTGAGGAAAGGAAGACACGTGGCAACATCACAATTGATCGAGGCGTTGCAGGAGTTGGCGCACGAGCGCAAAATCGACGAGTTCTACCTCATCGAACGCCTTGAGGAATCACTTGCAAACAGCTACCAGCGCATCCTCGACCTTGAATGGGATGCACGCGTCACAATCGACCGCCAGACGGGCAAGATCTACGTGTACGAGCTCGTTCCGGTAGGCGAGCCCGATGAAGAGACCGGCGAGTATTCCGAGTTCGAGGAGCGCGACGTCACGCCGGCAGACGTGAGCCGCATCGCCGCCCAGAACGCCAAGAGCGTCATCGCCGCCATCGTTCGCGATGCTGGTCGTCAGTCGATTTACGAAGAGTTCTCGGGCCGTGTCGGCGACCTCGTCACCGGCACCGTTCTGCAGGGAACACCCGATTTCACGATCATAAAGATTCGCGATGGTGTCGAAGCCGAGCTTCCGCATTACGATCAGAAGCGTTATCCGGGAGAGCGCAACGAGCGCCCGAACAACGAGCATTATCGTCATAACCAGCGCCTCAAGGTGCTGATCATCGATGTGCGCGACCCCTCGAGCGATGCGCCGCGTGTCCGTGGCGACCAGCAGCGTCCGCCGATCGTCGTGTCGCGTACGCACCCCGACCTGATTCGCCGTCTGTTCGAGATCGAAGTTCCCGAGATCTACGACGGCCTGGTCGAGGTGAAGTCCATCGCCCGCGAGCCGGGCGTTCGCTCGAAGGTTGCTGTTGCATCCCGCGAATCGAACCTCGATCCGGTTGGTGCATGCGTCGGCCCGAAGGGCAGCCGCGTGCGCATGGTCGTCGAGGAGCTTCGCAACGAGCGCGTCGATGTCATCCAGTGGAGCGAGAACCCGGCTGTCTACGTCGGCAATGCGCTGTCGCCGGCGAGGGTCAACTCGGTCACAATCGACGAGGAGAACCACTATGCAACCGTCGTCGTCTCCGACGACCAGCTCTCGCTTGCCATCGGCAAGGAGGGTCAGAATGCACGCCTCGCTGCGCGCTTGACCGGCTGGCATATCGACATCAAGAGTACTTCGTTCGTGGGAGCATCGCTCGTCGATGAGGACACGCTTCTCGACGACGAAGTTGAGGAAGAGTCCGAGTTCTGTGCTTATGAGAACGAAGACGGTGTACGTTGCCGCAACCACGCCCGTCCGGGCAGCAGGTACTGCGGAATTCACGCGAGCCTCGAATAGGAGTATTTGAATGGCCGAGGCCCGCGAGAAACGCGTGAGGACATGCGTCGGATGCGGTGAGCAATCCGGTAAGGAGACGCTCATGCGCATCATGCGCTCCGCTGATGGTTCGGTGTCGTTCGATCCGACCGGGCGCGGTGCCGGGCGCGGTGCTTACGTGTGCTCGCAAGCATGCTTCGAACAGGCGTTGAAGACGCGGAAGCTGCAACGGGCCTTGAAATGTGGGATAGAGAAGGAAGATGCCGAAGGCATCGCAGCGCAATTGGCAGCTGCGCAAGCCAGTCGGATGCAGTAAGGAGAGAATATGGCGAGCATGCGAGTGTTGCAACTTGCAAAAGAGTACGGGCTTTCCAACAAGGAAATGCTCGAAAAGGTTATTGAGCTCGGTATTCCAGCCAAGAGCCATGCAAGCGTGCTCACCGAGGAGAACGTCGCGAAGGTCCGCGAAGCCCTCGGAGAGGCATCGGTAGACGAGAAGACGGGCGAGCCCGCCGAACGTCCGCTCACCAAAGAAGAAATCGAAGCACGTGAGCGCGAGGCCGAAGAGGAACGCGCGCGCCGTGAAGCCGTTGAGAAGGAACGTGCCGCTCGTGAGGCGGAGCGTGCTGGGCGCACAGGCGCGGCCAAGTCCGAAAAGGACGAGGGCGAAACGAAGCAGGAAACCAAGCCCCGCAAGGTTGCTCCTGAAACGAATCCCTTCGAGAATCTGGAAAACCAGATTGCAAGCGAGCAGGAGCGCGTGAAGCGCGAAGCTGAGGAAGCTGCAGCGCGCTCGCGCGCAGCTGCAGTTGCAAAAGACGTGGCCAAGAAGCAGGCCGTCGAGGAGGCTCTGCGCAACCGCAACGGCAAGAAGAGCGCGGCAAAGCCCGCAGAGGAGTCTGTCGAGAAACCTGCCGAGAAGCCTTCCAAGAAGCAAGCGCCCGTCGCAAAACCTGCCAAGACGAACTTCGATTCGCTGCTCAGCCAGATCGAATCCGAGAAGAAGCGCATTGAAGAACAAGCTGCAACTCCTTCGAAGCCGAGTAAGGCGGAGCGTCCTGTTCAGCAAGGCGGCAAGAAGGGCAAGAAGAAGCAGCGCAACGAGCAGTTCGTGCCAGAACTTGAGGCAGAGGCGGACGGCGAGGACCGTTACGCGAAAATGGCTGTACAGGTCGAGAAGCTGCAACGCGACAAGGTGCTTGCCGATGCGCGTGCAGCTGTTGCCGCAGCATCTACCCACGAGGGCGAGGGTCGCCGCAAGAAGCGCAAGGAGAAGCGCCAGGCTGAGGCTCGTGAGCGCGCCGAGCTCGAGGCGCTTGAAAAGGGCCTCGATCCCGAACTCGTGCTTGACGAGTCCGTCGTCGAGGTGCCCCAGGGTGCTTCGGTTGCCAAGCTCGCCGAGGTGCTGAAGGTTCAGCCCAACGACATCATCAAGAGGCTGTTCATGCTCGGCCAGGTGCTGACGTTGACCCAGACCATGAGCGACGACCTCATCGAGCTGGTTGCGGACGATCTTGGCCGCAAGGTTCGCGTCGTTTCTCCCGAAGAGGAATACGCGGTCGTGTATCACGACACCGAAGACGACCTCAAGCCGCGTCCGCCGGTAGTCACGGTCATGGGTCATGTCGACCACGGCAAGACGTCGCTGCTCGACGCGATTCGCCACACTGGCGTTGTCGCGAGCGAGGCCGGTGGCATCACGCAACACATTGGTGCATCTGTTGTCGAAATCGATGGCAAGCAGATCACCTTCATCGACACTCCGGGTCACGAGGCGTTCACGGCAATGCGTGCCCGTGGTGCCCAGGTCACCGACGTCATCGTGCTCGTTGTCGCTGCCGACGACGGCGTCATGCCGCAGACGGTTGAGGCAATCAACCATGCGAAGGCAGCTGATGTTCCCATCGTCGTGGCTGTTAACAAGATCGATAAACCCGGCGCGAACCCCGATCGCGTGCGTCAGGAGCTCACCGAGTACGGCGTCATCCCCGAGGAGTGGGGCGGCACCAACATGTTCGTCGAGGTATCTGCAAAGAAGAAGATGCATATCGACGACCTGCTCGAGACCATCATCCTCCAGGCTGACGTGCTCGAGCTGAAGGCCAATCCCGATGCGCTTGCTTCCGGCTTCGTCATCGAGGCCAACCTCGACAAAGGCCGTGGCCCCGTCGCCACGGTGCTCGTCCAGCGCGGTACACTGCATCCCGGCGACAGCGTAGTCGCTGGCACCTCGTACGGCCGTGTCCGTGCGTTGGTCAATCCTCGTGGCGAGAACGTCCCGGCCGCATTCCCGGCCGACCCGGCAGAGATTCTCGGCTTGTCGAGCGTGCCGGTCGCCGGTGACGAGTTCCGCGTCTTCGAAGACGAACGCGATGCCCGCAAGCTCGCCGAAGAGCGCGCGCTGCGCCAGCGCCTCGCTGCTCAGGAATCGAAGTCGCACATGAGCTTGGACGACCTGTTCGATCGCATCGAGGCTGGCAAGCAGACCGACTTGAACCTCATCGTCAAAGCCGACGTCCAGGG
>CACZIP010000047.1 GCA_902781245.1 uncultured Coriobacteriaceae bacterium
GACAATCGCGCGTTTCAGCTGATCGCTTGGGCCAGTGTACCAATGAAACAGGCACGTGCACGATTCGAGCGCTCCGCATGCTTCGAGGATGTCGAGCGTTTCACGTGCAGCGTGCACGGAATGAATCGAGATGAGCTTTTCGCCTTGTTCTGCACATGTGCTGGCAATGGTTTGGAAAACCTCGAGTTGCGCATCACGTGTTTCTTGATGACGCCTGCTGAGGTCGAGTCCCACCTCACCGACGAACCGAACGTTTTCGGGAATTGGCGGTAAGGTCGACGCTGACGATCCGTCGACCCACCAGGGATGCATCCCCCAGCCGACGCGTACATTCGCAAAACCCGAGAAACGGGTCTGCGCTGCGGCCCACCCATCAGGCGTTACGGTGTTGGCGAAAAGCGCGATATTCGCCGAATGGGCGTCGGATGCCACCTGCTCGGCGTTTGCCATAAAATCAAGGTGAACATGTGCGTCGTGCATGAGGCGTCTCCTTTGGCGCGCCGAATTGCTTTCTCGCATTATAATAATCGGGTTGCAAACGAACTTGCAGGAAGGGGCCTTCGGTGGGCGAATCCGACATCATGGTAAGCATTCAGCATCTCTCGAAGTCGTTTGGCGAAACCGAGGTGCTCCGCGACGTAAGCGTCGACGTCAAGCGCGGCGAGGTCGTCGTCGTGCTCGGGCCGTCAGGCTCGGGCAAATCGACGATGCTTCGCTGCATCAACTTGCTCGAGAAACCGACGGGCGGTCATATTTTCATCGAAGGACAGGAAATCACAGCTCCCGGCACCGATGTCGACAAGCTTCGCGAACATGTTGGCATGGTGTTCCAGCAGTTCAACCTGTTCCCGCATTTGTCAGCCAAGAAGAACGTCATGCTAGCGCAGCGCAAAGTGCTCAAGCGCAGCGAGCAGGATGCCGAACGTATCGCGCTCGAGCAGCTCGACCGCGTCGGGCTCGCCGATCGTGCCGACTTCCTCCCGGCGGCGCTCTCCGGCGGTCAGCAGCAGCGCGTTGCAATTGCGCGCGCCCTTGCCATGGACCCGCACGTCATGCTGTTCGACGAGGCCACTTCGGCGCTCGACCCCGAGCTCGTGCGCGGCGTTCTCGACGTCATGCGCAGCCTTGCCGAAGCTGGCATGACCATGGTCGTTGTCACCCACGAAATGGGCTTTGCCCGCGAGGTTGCTGACAGGGTCATCTTCATGGAAGGTGGCGTCATCGTCGAAGAGGGCTCGCCGTCCGAGGTGTTCGACCATCCGAAGAACGACCGCACGAAAGACTTCCTCGGCCACATCAAATAAGGCCGGCACGTCGCCTGAGGCGGGGTGCGGTCTTTCGCGTTTGCCAACTCAACGTTTCGCGTTCGCGTGTTGAGTTTGCATGTCGCGTGGTGAAACGTATGGGAAAATGACTCCACTATGGATGAGCGCAACATCAACGATATTCTTTTCGAGGACGTCAACCTGACATACGACGGTGACGATGGGTCGCTTGTTGCCGTACATGACCTTTCGTTCGAGGTAGCTGCAGGTGAGTCGGTTGCATTCATCGGACCATCCGGTTGTGGGAAATCCACGACGTTGCATATGGTCGCCGGCCTGCTCAAGCCGTCTGAGGGTCGCGTTCTCGTCGGAGGTGCTCCAGTCGACCAGCCTCGCCGCGGCACCGCGTTCATTCCACAAGACCTAGGTCTTTTCCCCTGGAAAACCGTGCTCCAAAACGCAGCGCTAGGCTTGACCATCCGCAGGGTTTCTGAAAGCGAGGCGCGTACGCGTGCTATCGAGGCTCTTGAAAAGGTTGGGCTTGCCGGATTCGAGCGGGCCTATCCGAAAGAGCTTTCAGGCGGCATGCGCCAGCGACTTGCGCTTGCCCGCGCGCTTGCGATGGATGCCGATATCCTGTTAATGGACGAGCCGCTTTCGGCGATTGACGCGCTGCTGCGCGAATCGCTTCAAGATACGCTGCTCGACCTCTGGCTCGAACGTCGCCACACCCAGATGCTCGTGACTCACTCCATCGGGGAGGCGGTCTATCTTGGCAGGCGAATCCTCGTATTCAGCGAGCGTCCCGGCACCGTCATCGCCGTGATCGACAATCCCGATGTAGGCATGGCGGGCTATCGTGCCTCGGCCGAGTTCTCTGCCAAATGCCAGGAAGTCAGAATCGCTTTGGCGAACGGCTCTCCGATTGAGGTGCTGGACGGCGATGCGGGAGACGAGGGTGCGGAGGTTGTGCGATGAACCGGCCGCCTTCGATGATTCGACGCATTATCGGCTACGTGTTCGCCGTCGTGTTCATAATTGCCGGCTGGTGGATAACGGCTTTGCTGGTGAACTCGCCTGCGCTGCCCACGCCCGCTGCCACGGTTGGCGTGCTTGCGCAAAACGCCCCGACGCTCGTGCCCTATTTCTGGACGAGCGCCTACCGCGTCATCGTTTCGCTTGTCATCGGCACCGCGCTTGCCGTGCCCATTGCCCATATTTTTGCTCGCTCCCGCACGCTCGATGCGCTGTTCGCACCAGTGCTCTATCTGCTCTATCCGATTCCCAAAGTCGTGTTGCTGCCGATCCTGCTCGTGCTTCTCGGGTTGGCGGACGCGCCCAAAATCGCCTTGATTTCATTGACCGTGTTCTTCCAGGTGCTTGTCGCGGTGCGCGACTCCGTCAAGATTGTGCCGGAAAGCGCCGTGCTCTCCATCCGCTCGCTTGGCGGGAGCCGTTGGGACGAGTACCTCCACGTGGTCATTCCTGCTACGATGCCTGCGGTGTTCACCTCGTTGCGCATCGGCGTGGGAACGGCGATCGCGGTGCTGTTCATCGCCGAGGCGATGGCCGGCTCGACAGGTCTGGGCTATTTCATCATGCAGTCTTGGTCGATGGTCAACTACCCGCGCATGTTCGCGGGCATCATCGCGCTTGCCTTGCTGGGCGTCGTGCTCTATGCGATTTTCGATGTCATCGAACGCCGCCTCACCCGTTGGCGCAGCTAATGCAATCGTTCTATAGCCTATCGGCGGGGGAGCGATTTCAACAGCTTCCAGGCCTTTTGCTTGCCTGCGTCGGATTCCATGAGGTCGTCTAGATCGCGAAACATGACAGCAGGGCGGCCGAGCACGCGCGCTGGCGCGTCGTGCTCGAACTGCGAGCGGTATGCCGCGCAAGCAAGCGAGACCGCATCTGCATCAGCGCAGATCAACAGCAAGGGGTCGAGTCCTTCGACGAGCAGGAAAAGCGCTTGGGGATCGAGAGCGATATCACCGCCCTCGACCGAGGTGTCAAGCGGTTCGATGGTCGCCATGGAGAAGGCGTCGGTTCCATACCCAAATGCGGCAAGCGACTTATCGAGGGCGATCAAGGATGCGTCGCACGGTCGCCTCGAAGCCAGCACGAGCGCCACGCGGCCTGCGTCGCCTTCGACGTAATCGCCGAAGAGCTCGAAAATGCTTGCCGCTCCCGCTCCATATATGTTACTCTGCGCCATTATTTTCACACTTCCCCTTGCGAAATGCCGCAAGCGCTCGTATAACAGACATGATAGCAAGGTTGGTGAAGCGGTGGAGACAGTTCTCCTCGGCTTCGTCAAAGCGAAAGGAACGTCATATGTGCAGCAATGGTATCAACACCGGCCAATTCGAGCAGATGATTGACCAAATCGACGACCATATCAAGCTCGAGCGCCGCTGGGTCCACAACTTGGCGCACCAGGCGGGGGATGCGGGCTTCAGCAAAACCGACGATAAGCTCCATTCCGCGCAAGAGCTGCTCGACGAGGTGCGTGCCCTGTTGGCGGACGCGAAAGATGAGCTTGAAGAAGAAGCTGCATCCGCGCCGGGCGTGACGGTCAGCTTGGTTTAGGGGCTCGCATGTCGAACGAACTTGCCCGCTTCTCGGTCGCGATGCCCGAGGACCTGCTCATGCGCTTCGATGGTTTCGTCGCCCGTCGTGGCTTGGCGAAGAATCGAAGTGAAGTTGTTCGCGATCTGGTGCGCGAGGCGCTTATCGCCGAAGAGGCCGAACTGCCCGGCACCGAGGTCATGGGCACGCTGACCATCGTGTTCAACCACCATTCCCATGATGTGCAAGAGAAGCTGCATCACATCCAGCACGCCCACTACACCGAGGTCGTCTCTACCACGCACGTGCATCTCGATGCGGACAATTGCCTCGAGGTCATCATTCTGCGCGGCGAGGCCACCGATGTGCGCGATATCGCGGATGTCATCTTGGGTACCAAAGGTGTCAAGAACGGCGGTCTCGTCGTCACCACGACTGGTCAGATGATCTAAACGCAACCAGTGCGTGGCAGGGCGGTAGCCGTTCTGCCGCGTTTTCGACGTGATGGGAAGATCGCTTTTCTGTCGCGTCCAGAACAATAGGAGCTTCAAATGGAGGATAAGGTCTTGCTCGGCCACGGCAGTGGCGGCACGATGATGCGTCGAATTATCGACGAGGTGTTTTTCGAGGCGTATGCAGGTGACGAGCTGCGTCGTGGCGACGATGCAGCAGTGTTGCCCGAGTTGCCCGAAGGTGCCCGCCTTGCGTTCTCGACCGACAGTTTCGTGGTGACGCCGCATTTCTTTCCTGGCGGCGACATCGGGCATCTCGCGATTTGCGGAACGGTGAACGACATCGCCACGAGCGGCGCTAAGCCGCTCTATCTGAGCTGCGGGTTTATTCTCGAAGAAGGCTATCCCATCGCCGATCTCAAGCGCATTTGCAAGAGCATGGCCGATGTGGCTCTCGAGGCGGGCGTGAAGCTCGTGACGGGCGACACGAAGGTTGTCAACAAGGGTCATGGCGATGGCGTGTACATCAACACGAGCGGAATCGGCGTTGTGCCCCAAGGGGTCGATCTTGGTGGGGCGAAGTGCCAGCCTGGCGATGTCGTGCTCGTCAGCGGTACGCTTGGCGACCATGGAATCACCATCATGAGCTGTCGCGAATCGTTGTCGTTCTCGGCCGACGTCAAGAGCGATGCGGCTCCTTTGAACCACCTGATCGCCGATGTGCTCGAAGCTGCTCCTGGAGCTGTGCGCTGTTTCCGCGACCCGACCCGCGGCGGTCTGGCGTCGACCCTCAACGAGCTCGCCGAGCAATCGCAGGTCGATATCGCCATCGACGAGGATGCTGTGCCGGTGCGCGATGCAGTACGCGGTGCATGTGACATGTTGGGTTACGATGTGTTCCAGGTCGCAAACGAGGGAAAGATGGTTTGCGTCGTTTCCGCAGAGGCTGCTGACCAGGCGCTTTCTGCAATGCGAGCCAACAAATACGGTGTCGACGCTGCCATCATCGGCGAGGTGAGCTCGGCTCAGCCAGACCGTGGTCCGAAGGTGTTCGTACGCAACGCATTCGGTGGACGCCGGATTCTGGACATGCTCGTTGGAGAGCAGCTTCCCCGTATCTGCTAGGCTCTCATTGCCGAAAAAAGGAAAACAGTACTTGCAAATGCGGCAAGTAATGGTATCTTGCGCAAAGAGAGATTCTTAGGGGTACCTAGTTTTGATTGGAAAAGGAGTTCACTATGGCACGTCCCTTGATTGATGCTGACGAGTGCATCGGTTGTGGCATTTGCGTCGACGCTTGCCCGCAAGAAGTTCTGGAAGTTCCTGGCGGTGTCGCCGAAGTCGTGAACGAAGATGCTTGCATCGGATGCGGCGAATGCCTCGAGGAGTGCCCGATGGGTGCAATCACCGAGATTGCCGAGGATTAACGAAGATAGTTCGCGTTCCATATGAGATAAAGGCCTGCTTTCGAGCAGGCCTTTTTGCTGTTCATGTGTGTAGTTGACAGAATTATGACACCTCGCAGCATATAACTTGACATGTAAAGACTCAGATTTTATAGTTGGAATCGTTGAAGATAAGTTCGTATACCTTCAGGTAGGTTTAAGCGAGCGCTGCAACACTTATATATAAGGTAACAATGTCCGAAGGGATGAGAGGTAATACAAATGGCAAAGATTCTTGGTATCGACTTGGGCACCACCAACTCGGCGATGGCGGTCATGGAGGGCTCCGTGCCCGAAATCCTCGTCAACGCAGAGGGTGACCGCACCACGCCTTCGGTCGAGGGCTTCCGCAAAGATGGCGAGCGTGTCGTAGGCAAGGCTGCAAAGAACCAGGCAGTCACGAACCCCGAGAACACGGTCAGCTCCATCAAGCGCTTCATCGGCCGTGCATACTCCGAGACCCTCGAAGAGCAGAAGACCGTTTCTTACAGCATCAAGCAAGGCAAGGACGGCCGTGCCGTCGTCGAGATCGACGGCAAGGACTACACCCCCGAAGAGATCTCGGCAATGGTCCTGCAAAAGATGAAGAACGACGCTGAAAAGCAGTTGGGCGAGCCCATCACCCAGGCCGTCATCACCGTTCCGGCATACTTCAACGATGCTCAGCGTCAGGCCACGAAGGATGCTGGCAAGATTGCAGGTCTCGAAGTTCTGCGCATCATCAACGAGCCGACAGCCGCAGCTTTGGCTTATGGCCTCGACAAGACGAACAAGGACGAGAAGATCCTCGTCTTCGACTTGGGCGGCGGCACGTTCGACGTTTCGGTCCTCGAGCTTGGCGACGGCGTCTTTGAAGTTGCCTCCACGGCTGGCGACAACCATCTGGGCGGCGACGACTGGGATCAGCGCGTCATCAATTGGCTTGCCGACAAGTTCCAAGCCGAGAACGGCATCGACCTGCGCACCGACAAGATGGCTCTGCAGCGCCTGAAGGAAGCTTCCGAGAAGGCCAAGATCGAGCTGTCTTCCGTCACGCAGACCAACATCAACCTGCCGTTCATCACCGCTGACGCCTCCGGCCCGAAGCACCTCGACTACACGCTGACGCGCGCCGAGTTCGAGCGCATCACTCGCGACCTGCTCGACCGTTGCCGCAAGCCTGTCGAGCAAGCGCTGCAGGACGCCGGCTACACGTCCAGCCAGATCGACGAAGTCATCCTGGTCGGTGGCTCAACCCGTATGCCTGCCGTGCAGGAACTCGTCAAGACCATCACGGGCAAGCAGCCGAACATGTCGGTCAACCCCGATGAGGTTGTTGCCATGGGCGCAGCTGTTCAGGGCGGCGTTCTCGCTGGCGATGTTCAGGGCATCCTGTTGCTCGACGTCACCCCGCTGTCGCTCGGCGTTGAGACGCTCGGTGGTGTCATGACGAAGATGATCGACCGCAACACGACCATCCCGACCCGCAAGTCCGAGATCTACTCGACTGCAGCTGACAACCAGACGTCCGTCGAGATTCACGTCCTGCAGGGCGAGCGCCCGATGGCCCGTGACAACAAGACGCTTGGTCGCTTCCAGCTCTCCGGCATCCCGGCTGCGCGCCGTGGTGTGCCTCAGATTGAGGTCACGTTCGATATCGACGCCAATGGCATCGTGAACGTTTCCGCTAAGGACTTGGGCACTGGTCAGCAACAGCAGATCACCATCTCCGGATCCACGGCTCTGTCCGACGACGAAGTCGATCGCATGGTCAAGGACGCCGAGGCCCATGCCGAGGAAGATAAGCGCATCAAGGAAGAGGCCGAGGTTCGCAACAACTGCGACAGCCTTGTCAACGCCACTGAGCAGACGTTGCGCGAGCTGGGCGACAAGGTTCCGGCAGATGCCAAGTCCCAGGCTGAGGCTGCCATCGAGCAGGCCAAGACCGCTCTTCAGGGTACTGACATCGAGGCCATCAAGTCGGCCACCGAAGCCCTGCAGGAAGCTGGTTACAAGCTGGCCGAGATCGTCTACTCGCAGAATGGCGCTCAGGGTGCTGGCGGGTTCGACCCCGCAGCTGCTGCAGCCGCCGCGGCTCAGGGCGCGCAAAGTGCTCCGGCCGACGATGGCACCATCGAGGCTGACTACGAGGTCGTCGATCCTAACGAGGAGAAATAGAGATGACGAAGCGTAAAGACGAAGACGTCAAAGAAGGCTTCCAGATTCCAATCGAGGACGCTTCCGATGAAGCTGCGTCTGACGAAGTAGCTGCCGAAGAGGCCGAGGTGGAAGAGGCCGAGGTCGTCGAAGATGCCCAGGCTGCTGAGGAGGACATCGTGTCCGAAGCCGAAGCGGTCGTGGAGGAAGCCGCGGCTGCTGCCACCGGCGAGCTCGAAAAGCTGCGCAAGGAGGCATCCGATTGGCACGACCGCTACTTGCGCCTGCATGCCGAGTGGGACACCTACCGCCGTCGCACGACCGAGCAGCGCGCGGAAGAGAAGGCCCGTGCCGCCGAAAAGCTGGTCGAAAGCATGCTTCCTGTCCTTGACGATTTCGAGCGCTCAATTGCCTATGCGACCGAAAATGGCGAAGCCGGATTGCTCGAAGGTGTGAAAGCGGTTCAGGCAAAACTGATGGACGTGCTCATCAAGGGCGGCGTCAAGGTGATTGACCCGGCGGGCGAAGCGTTCGACGCGCTCGAGGCCCAGGCCGTCGGCACCGTGCCTGACGAAGAGGCGTTCGACGAGACTGTCCACGACGTCTACCAGAAGGGTTACAAAATGGGCAAGAAGGTGATCAGGCCCGCAATGGTGACGATCACCACGGGCGGCCCGAAGCGCCCGAAGTCGGAAGAGTCCGGCGACGAAGAGTAGTTCTAAGGGCGGGCTCGAAGCTCGCCCTTGTTTTAAGAAAGGTGGTGTGAGATATGCCCGGTAAGCCGGATTATTACAAGACGCTCGGCGTGTCGAAGAACGCCACTGCAGATGAAATCAAAAAAGCCTACCGCAAAGCTGCGCGTGAGAACCATCCCGACGCCGGAGGCGACGAGGAGAAGTTCAAGGACATCAACGAAGCATACGAGGTGTTGTCCGACGAAAAGAAGCGCAAGATCTACGACCAGTACGGCACGGCCGATCAAAGCCAAATCCCCTTCAATTGGGGTGGCGGCACAGGTGGAGCGAGCGTCAGCTTCGAAGATATCTTCGGCGGCGCTGGTGGATGGGCCGACATCTTGGAGCGCTTGCGCAACGGCGAGGGCGCGTTCGGCACTGATTGGGATTTCGGCAACATCGGAGGCGGTTACGCGTACGGTGGGGCGCCGCGTCCGAAAAGGGGCCAGGATACGACTGTAAATTTGCAGATTACATTCGACGAGGCGTTCAACGGCACGACCAAGCGCGTGACCGTGCGCATTCCTGGACGACAGGAAGCTACCACGCTCGATGTGAAGGTTCCGGCAGGCGCCAACGACGGCGATCGTCAACGCTTCCGCGGCCAAGGTGTACCTGGTCAGAATGGTGGAGCAGCGGGCGATCTGATCATAACGATGAAGATTGCGCCGCATCCGACGTTCAGCAGGAAGGGCGCCGATGTTCACACGACGGCAACGGTCAACATGGCCGAAGCTGCGCTTGGCACGAGCATCGTAGTTGACGCCCCCGACGGCTCGAAGATCCGCATGAAAGTGCCTGCGGGCACGCAGGCGGGTACGGTGCTCTCGGTTAAGGGCAAAGGTGCGCCGCGTGTGAAGGGCACGGGCAACGGCGACTTGAAAGTCACCGTCAACGTTCCCGTTCCCACCAACTTGAACGACGCTCAGCGCGCTGCGCTCGAGGCGTTCAGGGACGCTTCCTAGAAAAGCGAGCTAGCCAAAAGGATGTTTTGGCTGGTCGAGGAGGAGAAAGATGAACGAGCAAGATCGAAACAGACCGCTGTACATGATCGGCGTTGCAGCTGAGCTTGCGGGGATGCATCCGCAAACCTTGCGCTCGTACGAGCAAAAAGGGTTGGTGACGCCCCAGCGTACGCGCGGCAACACGCGCATGTACTCGCAGGCCGACATCGAGCGTCTCGCGTTGATCAACGAGCTGACCGACGAGGGCATCAACCTTGCAGGCGTCATTCGCATCCTCGACCTACGGGGCAGGCTCGATGAGCGCGATCGCGAAATCGATGCCTTGCACCGTCGCGTACGACGTCTTGCGGATCGCGTGCATGAGCTCGAGACGCGTGAAAGCGTGAACTCCCTCGTCCGCACGGGCGGAACAACACTTGCCATCAGGCGAGTTCACTAGTTAATTCACTGAGAAGGCGATGAAGATATGAGACTTGACAAACTGAGTGCCTCTGCAGCCGAGGCTTTCCAGGCTGCCATGGGCGTCGCCGGCGACAATGACGCCAGCATCATCGAACCAATCCACTTGCTGGCG
>CACZIP010000048.1 GCA_902781245.1 uncultured Coriobacteriaceae bacterium
TCTACGACTACTGGGTCAAGCAGGCGAAATGGGACTCCACGGCGAGGGCAGCCCTGCCGCTGGCCATGGGGGCCGTGTCAGAAGTGGGTTAACATCACCAGCACCTTGGACTGGCAGCGGCAAACTGCTAGATTAAAGTAAAGACATCGAGCAACCGAGAGACCCGCCAGAGCAAGGAGGCAGAGCGCATGCTGTATACGCCCATTACCAAGAAAGCCCTGCGCTACTGCTTCGAATCTCATGCGGGACAATTCGACAAGAGCGGGATACCGTACGTCAACCACCCGCTTCACCTTGCGGAGCAGATGGAAACCGAGGACGAAACCGTCGTCGCGCTGTTGCACGACGTAATGGAAGACTGCGGCAAAACCTCCGATGACCTGCGTGCATTGGGCATATCAGAACAAGCTGCCGAAGCACTTGAGCTGCTCACCCACCCAGAGGGAGTGCCCTACCTCGATTACGTGCGCGCTCTCAAGAACAACCCGCTCGCAGCCAAGGTGAAGCTGGCCGACCTGCAGCACAATTCGGATCTGACGCGTCTCGACGATGTGAGGGAGCGGGATATCGAGCGCCTGTGCAAATACCGCGAAGCACGCGCGATACTTGGCGCTCCAATGACTCCGCGCGAGGAGAACGCGCAGATGATCGACGCGCGCATCGAAGCGGGACTATCGTTACTGCGCAAGCATTACGCTGTGAACGAGCAGGCGGTCGACCAAGTCCTCGCCAGCCCCGTCATCGGCGGACGCCCGCACCACGCACGGCGTTTCGACATCGAAGGCGTTGGCAACCTGCTCGCCATGACTGTCAAGGAAGCCGACGCGAACCAGCTGAGCTCGTTCGTCATCACACCGTACGCGAAAAACCTACCCTTGTTCTCGACCGACTACGTGTACTCGGGCGACAAGCGCTTCTTCCTCATCGAGCTCTACGATTTGGCTGTACGCCAAGACAGCGCATATTGCCATGGTATCGAGTCATTCGCGGCGCTCGCATCGAGCTGGGACAACATGCCCGACTTCCCCACGCGACCATGTTGGTACGACGACATCCGCCCCGTGTGCATCGCGAAAGCGCCAACCCGTGAACAAGATGAGCTCGCGCTGCGTCGGTTCCTCGAGGCCTTGCAGCTGTTCATGGAAATTGAGCAGAACGCGCCGGCGATTTCGGGCGACGACCTTAAACGCAAATGGCAACTCAACAAAGACTACGCCGACAGGCTCATTGACGAGGGCGGCGTGTCGACCGACCTGTTCACCGAGGCGCTCGGCGCCGAGAACACGCGTCGGTTCTTCGACGAGGTGTTCTTCGCCCCTGCGCGCTATCGCGTCGAATAGCGTTGGCGCAGCTACGCCCGACACACTGACCCAGTATCGTCAGCCCAGCTCGGCAAGGAGCGACTGAGTCGCAGCGAAAGCAATCTCGTAAATTCCCGGATACTCGCTCGCGCGGGGGCCGCCGATGGCCAAAACAATCGCATCGTCATCAAGCGCGCGCAGCCAATCGCAAGCGCGCTCGATCTGCTGGTCAATCGAGTCGGGGCCGTCGAGCCAGATGTCGAAATGAGGAATCCCGTACTTCTCGTTGAACTGATACCCGGCACTCGTTCCAGGCGATGCGTCTGACGCATGGATGTTGAACACGATGCAGCACGTCGAGTCGCGGATGTTCCACTCGGTCCGCTGGATAACATCGGCCGACGGCGTTTCGATCATCTCGGGATACAACGCCAAAACGCCAGGCGGGTCGGGATAGTCCTCTGCCCAACCACCTGCCGGGCACCAGCCGGATATGTGAATGCCGCAGTGACGCGCCGCATCCATGGCACCACGGTCGGCGCCACTTTGCCCGCCGCTACGAATCTCGATTATCTTGCTCATCGTTTGAACTTTCATTTGATACGGAAAAGCTCCGGCCGGCTCGGCTTGCATCGTCGAACCGGCCGGTTGGGTCTTCGTTGTTGAATTAGTTGGATCGGCTACTCCAGCAATTCGCTAAGCCTGCACCGACGGCTGGGTCGGCTGAGCGGGCTGCGCGGGTTGAGCCTGATCGGCAGGTGCAGCGGGCTCGAGCGATTCCACGGGAACGAGGTCGATCGGCTCGCCAACCTTGTCTGCCTTCCATGCTGCGAATGCTGTCAGCTCGGGCTCGTTGATCGCCATCGCGACCGTGGCAACGGCCAAGTCGTCAGCGAAGCCGATAACCGGAACGTTGTCGGGGATGATGTCGTTCTTCTTCACCAGGTAGACGAATGCACCGACGAGCGAAATGATGACCTTGGGAGACACATCAGTATATTCGCGGGTCACATAGCTCTTGACCATGTCGGCCATGACCGGCACGTTGTTGAATGCCTTCGAGACCGTGTCGGGCAGCCCTTCCATCTTCACCTGCAGCTCCTCGAGCAGACCGTTGATCTGCTCCGGGTCGTCGATGAAGGTCTGCGCCTTCTGCACGTTGTCGTCGATGATGCCCTTCGCCCACTCCAAGCTGAACTGCTCTGCCATGATGCATCCTTCCTCGTGTGAGAAACCTTGCTCAAAGTAAACCATATTGCAAAGTCGTTTTCCACGAGAATCGCTGAGCAACTATGCCCAGTTATTGTGCGATTGAATCAAGCCGGCTGCGTAGGGCTTGTCCGCCGCATCGGGCGACATGTCTGCACATTGCGCCTAAATCAAACCAGCTTCGTAGGGCTTGTCGCACTTCGGCGCGCTCAGCGGGCACTGCTTGCGGCACAACGTGCAGATGGAAGTCGAAGTCGGCGATGCGCTCTCGGAGGTGGATTGGGATGGCTCAGTTGTTGCGATCTCGCTGGTTGAATCGGATGCCTGGGGTGCAGCCGATGATCCAGACGACGAAGACCCAGTGGCGGACGCGCTCGAGGATGCCCAGCTCTTACCCGACTTCTTGCCATGTCCGCTCGACTGAACCTCGACCTCGTTCGTTGCCTGCACCGGCGCCGTCTCTGAAACATCGCTCAGCTGGTCACCCGAAAAGCCCGTCGATTCCCTGTCGACGACAGAGCTCGCCACCTGCGGCAACGTCTTGCCAGCCACCGTCACGCCAAGGGCGACGACGCCCAGGGCAGCAACCGCATTCACACCAGTGCTGATGGCACGGCGGCGGGACGGATCGTACGGAACCTTGAAGGCGTTCGCCAGAAACGCCCAGTGCATCGCGAGGTGCACGACCACAAGTGCGCAAAGCGCATATGACGACACGGTGTGCACAGTTGCCCACATCGCATACGTACCGATGAGCCACACGAAACCAGCCGACGCGAGCAGTCCGCTGATTGCAATCGAGCTGACGGCCAGCACCACCGTCGCAACCGCAAGCAAAATGCCCACGACCGCAAGTGCAGTACGCCGTGCGGTGAGCTTCCCGGATTTCGCGACGCGCGCGGTGCTCTTGACCCACAACATCGACAGCAGGATGTGCGCAATGATCGTCGCGAAGAACGCGAACCCGACCACTTCGTGCAGAAACTCGCCCGTGAACTGGATGAGCATCTCGAAAACTATCATGAGCGTCAGCGCCACATCGAGCGCCACGCGAATTGCCTTCTTGCCTTTCATCTGCACCCTCGTCTCTCTCTTGCAGATTTGCCATATCGTGAAACCAGAGTAAACACGCAAGCTGAAAGCACGCTGAAACACCGTGTGCAGCGTGCTGCCCCACCCAACATGTTTAAGAAAACCGAAAGGTTCGCCATTAGGTTGTCGAAAGGTTGCCGCCGTATCGTGTGACCATGCCGAAATACGCAAGACCTATCAGGAGGCAGACCATGTGGACTCGGAAGGAACTCAAAGATAAAGCGAAGATCGCCTTCAAGGCGAACTATTGGAAAGCGGTGCTCGTCGGGCTGCTGCTTGCTGCGCTCATGGGCGGGTATGGCAGCTTCGGCTCAGTTCCGAGCACGATGGCCAACAGAACCAACGCAGCAACGTACTACAGCGACACGTCGTACGACAGCGACGCACCGTCTTCGGTGCACGTACACGTGGACGGCTCAGACGATTCCAGCAGCGACGCAATCGACATCGTCATCGACGACCTTGACGAGAAGCTCAGTATCCAGGACGAAGAAGGCAACACGGTTGAAATCGAGAACCCGTCCCCGGCTGCTACCGGATTCGGAGCGTTCTTCTTCGGATTGAGTTTTCTGTTCTTGTTCCTGGTCATCTTCGCGCTGGTGTTGGCCCTCGACGCGTTCATCTTCAACCCGCTCGAAGTGGGTTCGCAGCGATTCTTCCTGCGCAACCTCAACCAGCCCTCCGAAGTGAAAGAAGTGGCGCACGCTTTCGACACCAACTACAAGAACACCGTGAAGGGCCTGTTCATCCGCGATCTTTGCATCATCGCTTGGAGCTTGCTGTTCATCATCCCCGGCGTCGTCAAGTCTTACGAGTACCGCATGATGCCCTACCTGTTCGCCGACGATCCCACCATGACCAAGGAACGTGCGTTTGCCGAGAGCAAGCAGATGATGACCGGCCAGAAGTGGAACGCGTTCGTCCTCGACCTCTCGTTCCTCGGTTGGAACATCCTGTCGGCCATGACGCTTGGCATCCTGGGCCTGTTCTACGTGAACCCGTACCAGAACCAGACCAACGCCGCCCTGTACGAGAAGCTGCGCTACGGTCTGCCGGCCCCTGCACCTGTAGCTGCAGCGGGCCCGCAAGGCTATGCACCTTACGCTCCTTACGCCCCTAACGGACAGCAGCCCTACGCACAGTACGCTCCTGCCAGCACGCAAGCGTACGCTCCCTACGGACAGGCCGGCTACCAGCCTGAACAGCCGATGCAAGCAGCTCCAACTGCACCGCTGCAGCCTACGACGCCTGCGCAAGCTGTGCCCGAGCTGCAGCAGACCCAGCCCGTGGCAAGCGCTGGCACCACTGCTGTCGCCCCGGTGATCGTGCCTGACTCCCAGCCGCCCATCCCGCCGTTCGCTGCTGCTGACGCCCCCGCCCCCGTATGGGATGACGCCGAGACCGAAGAGATTGCTAGCGAAGAAGCGGACGAGCCTGCCGAAGCTGCAAGCGGCGAGATTGCTAGCGAAGAAGCGGACGAGTCTGCCGAAGCTTCAACCGACGAAACCGAGGCAGCCGAAGAGGCAACGACCGACGAGACGAAGGCGGCCGAAGAATAACCGTTCGCATTGCGCCAAAAGCACCGGAAGCGTAGTATCGAAAGCGAACCAAGAGGACATCCTTTTGGTTCGCTTTCGCAGGAAGGAACAAACGTGGCATACAAGATCCTGGTCGCCGACGACGAGAAGGATATCCGCAGCGTTCTAAGACTTTACCTCGAGGATGCGGGCTACGAAGTGGTCGAGGCAGCCGATGGGCTGCAGGCGCTCGAAGCGCTCGAATCCCAGGAAATCGATTTGTGCCTGCTCGACATCATGATGCCCGAACTCGATGGCTATCAGGTGCTCAAGCGCGTCCGCGAGGCCGACGACGTGCCCATCATCGTGGTGAGCGCCAAGGGGCAGGACCCCGAGAAGATCCTGGGCCTGAACCTCGGCGCAGACGACTACATGGTCAAGCCGTTCAACCCACTCGAAGCCGTCGCGCGCGTCAACACGAACATCCGCCGCGCCAAGGGCGCCCTGCCCCAGCGGCAAACCCAACGTCCGACGCCCACGCTCAAGTGCCGCGACCTCGAACTCGACCCCGAAGCGTGCCTGCTCACAAAGGCTGGGCAACCCATCGAGCTGACTTCTGTCGAATACCGCATCATGGCCTTGCTGATGGAGCATCCCAGCCGCGTGTTCACCAAACAGCAGATCTACGAATGCGGGTGGGACGAAGACTACATCGCGGCCGAGAACAGCGTCATGGTTTGCATCAGCAAGCTGCGCTCGAAACTCGCCAACGATCCCCAGGCCTACATCAAGACCATCCGCGGCCTTGGCTATCGGCTCGAAAGGTAACGACGATGGCGAGGAAAGGCAGAGCGAAGGACAAAGCCAGCGGCGACCTCGCAACCCGCTCCGGCAAGAACAACCTCGCGTTCTATCTCATCAGCCGCTTCATCGTCGTGCTGTTGCTCGTCATGCTCGCCGAATCAGCAGTCGTATGGCTCGAGAGCGTCACGTTCATACCCTTGCTCCAAGCGCTCGCCGCAACCAACAGCCCCCAGTCGTACGAGACGACCTCCGTCATTTCGCTCATTCAGTGGACCATCTCGCTTATCCAAGCCATGTCTCAAGCAGACTACGCCCAAGTCAGCAGCCTCGTCTCACAGTCGGTTGCGGTGGGCCTGTTCATCGCGATGTTGCTGCTGTTAGCCACTCCTGTAGTGGTGGGAGCTCTCGTGTTCGCGCGCATGGTGACGCGCAAAGTGCGCGGCTTGCAGGAACAGCGCGAACGCGAATTGGCTCAGATCGAGCAACAGCGCAACCAGTTCATCACCGATGTCGCCCACGACCTGCGCACGCCGGTCATGGCGATCTCGGGCATGGCGCACGCGCTGTCGGACGGCCTCGTGCGCGACGAGGCCATGCGCGATGAGTACCTGCAGTCGATTTGCGACAAGTCCGACAAGATGGGCGACCTGGTTTCGTCGGTGTTCGATTACACGAAGCTCGGTGGCGGAAATTTCACACTGCAGCGCGAGCCGATCGACCTCCCGCAGCTGCTGCTCAACGAGGCGGCCGTGGCCTACACCGACATCGAGGATGCGGGCATGCATTTCTCGGTGCATGTGCCCGAAGACCGTTGCATCATCGATGCAGACAAGCTGCAGTTCTCGCGCCTCGTCGCGAACCTCATCGCCAACGCCATCAAGCACAACGGTCCTGGCACCGAGATCGCGCTGATCCTCGTGCGCCAAGCCGGCGTCGCTTACGTCATAGTCGCCGACACGGGTGTTCCCATCATGCAATCGCCCGACGACCTGTTCCAGCCGTTCATGCAGGGTGACTCATCTCGTTCGTCCTCTGCAGGCGGCAGCGGCCTAGGCCTCTCCATATGCAAGCGCATCGCCGATATGCACGGCTTCAGCTTGTCAATCGCGCAACCATACGGCCGCTTCACCAAGGCATTCGTCTTGCAGTGTGGCGTTTTGGACTGATTGGCGCATCTTGGCAGTTGGAAACACCTGAGTCATGCGTTTAAGCACAGGACAACTCTCCTGAAGATAACGAGACAGCAACGCACGCCCGCGCGGCACCCGGGCGATTGCAATAGTCGACGAAACATTTCTCCTGTTCAAATGACAACCTTCTGAACAGGCATTTTCCGCAAACGGTGAACCCGATATGCCCGAATTATACCCATTGGCCGCATATGACGTGAAAGAGATGTGCCCATTCCGAGCCGATTTCATGCCCTTCCTTTGGCCGAAATGTACCTGGTCGATGAAGTTCATAGAGCACGCACAAATGCTGGGTAAAGTAGCCACCCATACCTCGCGAAGAGGTGGAAGAAGGTGATACACATGACTATGAAACACACTACCGAACGAACTACTCGCTACACGTACGCCGACTGCCTGCGCGACTCGGTGCCCACACCGACGGGCGCAAACGGCACGACGCTTTACGGACTGCTCATGGTCGGTGGTACCGTCGCGCTCATGACCACTGCGAGCGGCATCCAAGAGTCGGGTACCGACTTTTTGGATCAGCCCCACTGAAACTATCCGCTCATCTTCTGCATCGCGTTCCTCACGCGCGTGTACATCAGCTCGCCGCTGGTCACGCTTTTGAAACGGCACCTGATCGATGGACGTTTCTTCGGGTTCGCGCGTGGCATCGCAACCACCGTACTGGGTGTTTGCGTGACCTCACCTATTACAGCCGCCATCGTGGCGCTGCTGTTCACCGAACCGGATGATTTGTTGGGCACGTATGTTCAAACACTCGCAACAACCATGCCGATAACGCTGCTGATTAGCCACTTCATCGTCGGCCCCGCTGTGAAGATGCTCTTCAACAACCGCATCACTCCCGATGGGGGCCTCAGGTTGTTGCGAAGCCTCGACCAGCACGCCTTATCGCTTCTGAAGCTGTTCGGCATGTAGCGGAATGAGTCGGCGCCTTGGTCCCCGACTCACCCAAAATAAAGAGGGGTGGGAAGCGATTGGCTTCCCACCCCTCCAGTTGCATGCAGTGCGCTTTGCGAAAGGCGAATCTATTCTGCGGAGACTTCGTCCATGGCCTTCTTGATGCGGGCGAAATCGGCATCGCGTTCAGCCAGCGGAACGTTGCCCACGCGGCCGTTGCGTTCGTATTTGGCGATATCGGCATCGGACTGGGCCACATAACGGCGTGCACGCCACTTGGCACGGCCGTCCTTGCCGTTGTACCACAGGCGCTCGGCAACGGGGTCCCATGCGCGGGCGCGCTCTTCGAACTTGGCGCCGAGCTCGCGCGGGTCTTCGGTGTGCTCGAGATCGGTGGATTTGGCGCCGGCGGCTTCCACCATTTCGGCCAGCTTGCCCGTGTTCTCGTAAATGGGGCAGGGGCGCAGCAGGTTGTTGCCGTCGAAGGGCTGGTTGTCGTAATACTGCATGAACAGCGGGCTGCGCAGTGCGTCGAGCAGCGACACCTCGCGGATGTTGGCGTTGGAGTAGTGCGCGAACACGCACGGCTCGACATCGCCGTTGGCGTTGATGTGCAGGTAACGTCGCCCGCCCGCGATGCAGCCGCCTACGAATTCGCCGTCGTTCTGGAAGTCAAGCGTGAACAGCGGCTTCTTTTCGCGCATTTCGCGGATGAAGTGGAACAGGTGCTCGCGCTGCTCGGGCGTGGCCATGAGCTCGGACGTGGAGTTGTAGCCGACGGGCATGAACGTGAAGATCCAAGCGAACAGGGCGCCCTTTTCGATGAGCCAGTCGAAGAACTCTTCGGAGGCAATGGAATCGGCGTTCTGGGACGTGTGGCAGCACGACACGCCGAACGGCAGCTGGTACTTGCGCAGAAGCTCCATGGCCTTGTCGATCTTGGCGAACGTGCCGTCGCCGCGACGCACGTCCGTAGCTTCGCCGATGCCTTCAACCGAGATGGCGGGGACGAAGTTCTTCACGCGAATCATTTCCTTGCAGAAGTCCTCGTCGATGAGCGTGGAGTTCGTGAACGAGAGGAACGCACAATCCTGGTGCTTTTCGCACAGGCGCATGAGGTCCTTCTTGCGCACGAGCGGCTCGCCGCCGGTGTAGATGTAAACGTGGGTGCCGAGTTCCTTGCCCTGGCAGATGATGGAATCGATCTCGTCATACGTGAGCTGGATGCTGTGCCCGTATTCCGCCGCCCAGCAACCGGTGCAGTGCAGGTTGCAGGCGCTCGTGGGGTCGAGCAGGATGGCCCAGGGCACGTTGCAGCGCAGCTTCTCGCGGTTGGCTTCCTGCATGGGCCAGGCCAAGAGGTTGCCGTCGACGAGGAACGACTTTATGAGCTGGGGCATGACCTCGGGGTTGAGGTGCATAAGCTTGATGAGCAGCTGATACCAGTTGTTTTCTTCGGCAATGAGCTGCCTGAACGAGCTACGCTGGTTGCCGAAGAGGTTCTTGGGGAGAATGCGGTCGGAGATGTCCATGATCCTCTTCATGTTGGCCTCGGGGTTGGCTAGGAGCCAATCGACCATCTTGAACAGCACAGCGCGCTTGATACCAGTGGTAGCACCAGACTTGGCGATTTCGTCCATTGAAATCATGTTTGCCTGCTTGAGCTTCCTTGCGGTAACGGGTGTCATGTAAACCTCCATTCGCGACTGTAAACAATACCAGGGATTATACTCCTATTGTAGAAATAGCCACAAGTGTTGAATAATTATATTTACAACAGGCGTAGAAAAATGGACAACATATGCTATTGTGCGTATTGAAATGAGTAGAGGGGGAGAGCAATGTCAGACCAGGAGAAGCGCCTCGACAGACGTATCGTGCGCACGCGAAAAGCTATCATGGAAGCCTTCGACAAGCTTCTTGCCATCTACAGGCTCGACAAGATCACGGTGAGCCTGAACATCAAGCGGGATGTGTACGAGGCAGAGTTTTCCAACTTGGGCTTGAAGACCGTGCCGATCTCTGATGAGTACCCGGAGAAGTTCGACCGGCTGCTCTGCGGCGG
>CACZIP010000049.1 GCA_902781245.1 uncultured Coriobacteriaceae bacterium
GGTCTTCGTCGCGCCAAGAGCCAGGTTTTCTTGTTAGCAAGCACTATGCATTTTTTCACAACTACTGCTTTCAGGTTTTTGGATCCTCTGCGGGGCGGTGTGTGAACAAGGGTTATATGCAGGTAACGGATGGAAGGAAAACCGCCCCGTCAAAGGATGGTTGTATAGTACGTCGGCCACGTCTTGTATGAGTCTCAATAATGGTACATAGAAAGATATGGTTAAAAGTATCCTGTATTACGCTCGAACTCGGTATACTCTGGGTGACAGAAGAAAGGGCAGTCTGTGAAGCCAGATATCGTCATACTTCCCTCGTTCGCCCAGGTCGAAGACTGGCGCAAGCGCCATGCCGCCACCTCGGCAGAGGGCTTGTTCGCACAGACGATCACAACATTCAACGCCTGGATTGCCGATTTGTGGGAGCTTCACGGTGATGGCAGGGCAATCGTCGATTCGTTGCAGCGGCAGACCATCATGCAAGCTGCCTTCGAACGCGGTTCCGAAGACGATTCCCCGTCCGTGTACGATGAGACGAGAGGCGTCAGCGGTGATGGCGGGTTGACGGTTCTTCCGGGCGTTGTAAAGCTTGCAGCTCAGTGCGTTCGCACTGCTGCAGGCGTGCCGGCATTCGAGCAGGCGGTTGCAGCAGTGTCTGCAGGCACAGCGCCCACGAGTGTTTCGGTGCGCGAAGCAGTGTTGTTGGAAGGTATCGGCCGCTATTATGGGCTGCTTGAACAGGCTGGGCTCGTCGAGGCCGGGCAAGCTGCGGCTTGGTTATCCGAGCGTTCGGCAGAGGTGTTTTCCCGCACGATGCACGTGCTCGTGGCCGATGCACCACCGCTTGGTTGGCAGATGACGGCGTTCTTCGATGCGTGCAGCCGGCTCGAGGTTTCGTTTGAGTCTGCCCCGGGCGCCGAGGGCGTCACCCGCGTGCCCGACGGCGTGCGTCTTCGCTTCGGGTTCCCATCGGGACGCTATGCCCAGCCGGCACTCGTGGCCGACCTATTGCGCGAAGTCGCATCGGTGCAAGCTTCGAATGGCATGGTAACAGTGGTGGTTGCATGCAAGGACCCGCTTTCGCTTTACAAGCAGCTTGAACCTGCTTTGGCATGCATAGGCGCAACTGGCTGCGTGCAGGCGCAAGTTCCGTTCTTTCAAACCGATTTCGGGCGTCAGTTCATGCAGCTTGCTCGAGCAGTTCATGACGATGCTTGGTCCAAGCAAGATCTTTCGGATGCGGTACGCCCGCCGTTTTCGCGTATTTCCCAAACCGACGCGCTCGACATCGATTGCGCCTTACGTGCCGACCGGCTTGCCGAACGTGATGCGTGTTTGGTGCGCTTGAGTGCGGAATCGGATACGTTTTCCCAGCTCGAAGAAGTTGTGTCCGACCCTAATGCCGACATTTTGCTCGGGGTGTTCGAGCAGATCGCTTTCACGTCGACTGGTCGCTCCGATTCTTGGCGCGCGGAACAGCTCGCGGCTGTTTCCGCTGTGCGTTCCTGCACGAAAGCTGCGCGTGCTGTGGGTGCTTCCATGGCATCGTGCGTGCGCGTGCTCGAAGACGTCAAGGTAACGGTGTCTTACGAAGGGCTTCCTGCTTTTGAGGAGACCATGGGTGCCGACTTGCGCGTCATCGTGACCACGCAATCAGTCGCATCCCAGATGGGTGCAGGTTCGTGCGACGTGCTCGTGCTCTGCGACCTTACTACCGACGATTATCCTGTTGCCGATAAAGAGGATGCAGCTTCGACGTTGTTCGCCAAGCTTGGTCTCGAGCCGTTCGACACGGCGCTTGCGCGTGCACGACGCACGTTCGCGGCACTGCAGTTCCTTCCCGTTTCGCAGTTCGTCTGTCTTCGCCCCCTGAACGATAAAGATGGCAATCCGACCTATCCTGCTGCAGTCTTGCAAGAGCTCGTCGATGCCTATAGGCTCGATGCCACGTCCGACGACGATCTCGACGACGTTTTCGGTCTTCCCGTCTCGTTGATGGAGGGCATGGTCCAGCGTGGTGAGGAGGACCTCTACGCGAATGCCGTGATTGCCGAAGGCGGGAAAGCCCAGGTGGTTCAGAGTCGTGTTGAAAGCTCGATGGGCGATGTCTCCGTCGATCGTACGCGTCTCGTAGCCTTGTCCAGGCGTTTGCCCGGCGGCGTCGATCTCGGCGATCCCGCACCTTCACCCTCTCAGGTTGAAGCGTATCTCGAATGTCCGTACAAGTGGTTTGCTCAACGTCGTTTGCGCATCGAAGGGCTTGACGAGGGTTTCGGGGCGCTCGAGCGTGGTTCGTTTGCACACAGCGTGTTGCAGCGCTTTTACCAACGGTTCAACGAGCTTGGTTATGCAAAAGTCGACGAAGACAATCTGTCTCAGGCCAAAGAGCTTATGCAGGTGGTTGCCGATGAAACTGCTGCCGAGCAGCATTTGCTCGCGCCCGGGAAAGGGCGTTATGTCCCAGCAGACCAAATCGAACAACGCGAGCTCGAGGCGTTCAAAACCCAGCTTGTGTCGTTCCTCGATTTCGAGGCAGCGTTTCTCCCGACGTTCCATCCTGCTCATCTCGAGTTTCCGATTCAAGCAGAAGACGAGGTCACGTATGCGGGCCATCGTTTCATCGGTTTTGTCGACCGCATCGACGTCGATGAAGCTGGCAATGCGGTCATCATCGACTACAAAGGCTCGGTCAGCCCTCAATACGAGATAGCAGGGAAGAGCGCTGAAGACCCTGGCAAGGTGCAGACGCGCATGTACGCTCGGGCCGTCGAGCGCACGTTGGGCCTTCGTGTCGTTGGCGCACTCTACGTCAGTTATGGCAAAACGCCCGGTTGTGCTGGTGCCTTCGACGGGCGCGTGCTCGAGGCGGCACATTTGCCTGGTATGCGCGTCGACCGGTGCAGATGTGCGGCCGCGAGCCCCAGCGACTTGGAAGCGGTCGACGATTTCTCGCAGTTGACCTTTGCCGATATGCTCGATGCAACCGAAGCGCTCGTCGCTCGCGCCATCGAGTCGATGCAAGCCGGTCGAGTGTGCCCCGATCCGGCAACGCCCGATGCCTGCACGTATTGCCCCGTTGCCCATTGCCCGCATCGGATGTGACGTGGTGAAGTACATGCGACCGAGGGGATTACTTCTCGACGCGTTTGGAATGGAGTAGAAGATGGCGTTGACGCCAGGACAAAAGAAATGCATCGATACGCTCGATCGGTCCTTGGTCGTGGCGGCGGGTGCTGGTTCGGGGAAGACATTCACCCTGACCAAGCGCATTGTCCATGCCATCGAAAGCGGCGCAATCGACGGAATCGAGAGCGTGTGCGCCATCACCTTCACGAACAAGGCGGCAGGTGAGTTGAAGTCGCGTATCAAGGCTGAGCTGCGTGCGAGCGGCCTGACGGAGCAAGCGCTCAAAGTCGATGAGGCGTGGGTGTCCACCATTCACGGCATGTGCGCCCGCATCTTGCGTGCGCATGCCATCGAACTCGACATCGACCCGAAGTTCAAGATGGTCGATCCAGCTGTTGCGGACCAGCTCGAATCACGTGCCATCGACCAGGTTCTTTATGCAGCCCGCTCGGGTGAGTTCGGCGGAACGTCCGGCTGGCCGTCCTGTGAAGCGGTTGATGCGCTCTTCGGCGAGTACCCGGCGCGCACTTCAGCGTTCGGCGGTGCTTCCGTTGAGAAGTTCCTTCAGCAGCTCATAGACGTCGCCGGTTCTAATATTCGTGGGTTCGATTCGTTCGCAACGATGAAAGCGCACGTCAATCCCGCCCAGATTGTCTTCGAGGTGCTCGAGTCATTCGAAGCTTTGGCAGATGCGACGATTACGCAAAAGAAAAGCGACAAGCGCGAGGCGTTCATGGCTCAAGTTGCGCAGTGCGCAGTCGAGATCCGCAGTGAGATGCAGGGGCCTTGCGCATCAGATCCCATGTGGGCGTTGCGGGCGATTGATAAGCTGCCCGTCCCGCAGAGAGTGGGCACTGCAGATTACAAGGAACAGGTGGCTGAGACGCTCGATAGTTTGCACAGGCGCATTATGGAATTGCGCCTTGCTGCCGCTGAGCCCCATCTCGAAACGCTCGTGCTGCTTGCGCAACGCGCGTGCGAGACATTCGATCGAGCAAAGCAGGAAGCGGGCGTGCTCGACAACAGCGATTTGCTGGTGCTCGCATCCCGCTCGCTCGCGAATCACCCCGAAATCGCCGCGCAATACTCTGACAAGTTCCAGCTTGTCATGGTCGACGAGTTCCAAGACACCGATCAGATGCAAGTCGACATGATCAAGCGGTTGGCAGGTCCAGGGGCATGCCGACTGTGCACGGTGGGCGATGCCCAACAGTCGATTTACCGGTTCCGCGGTGCCGACGTCGCGGTCTATCGCAAGCATTTGGAAGAGGTGCGTGAGCACGATTCCGAGAGCATCATCATGTTGCCTGACAATTTCCGCAGCCATGCAGATGTGTTGTCGCTGGTCGATCGCATTTTCGAGCGGCCTGAGATGTTTGGCGGAGAGTTCATGTCGCTTGCTCCGGGGCGTGACGAGGCTCGGGTCAAGCGGCCGTTCGCATCGGAGGTGCCGCGCATCCAAGTGCAGCTCACGACTGTTCCTAACCAGGGTGGCTCGATTGACGGTGCGCGTGCTGCGGCGGCTGCCCGCATCGCCGATGTGTTCGCGGATCTGCACGAACGCGGTCATTCGGCAGGTGAGATGGCCGTGCTGCTCGGTGGCATGACGCATGCTGATTTGTATGCCGCAGCGCTGCGCGAGCGGGGGCTGTCCTGCGTCATCTCGGGTGGCTCGGTGTTCTCAGAGTGCCCGGAAGCAGCTATCGTGCTCGATCTGGCACGGGTGATTGCCAACCCGCACCAGACTGATGCCCTGTTCAACGTGCTCACGAGCCCGTTGTTTGAGCTCGCTGCGGATGATTTTCTCGTGCTTGCAACCTCGAACGATAAAGCGGGTAAAATGCGCCGTCGCGATTTGTGCGAAGGTCTTTTGGCGAGTGTGCGCGAGATGCGTAAGGACAATGCGCCAGGCTTGGGCTCGTCCAAGCTGCAGTTGGCTGTGCGTGTCATGGGCGACCTGATCGACGGGTCGGGCCGTTCGTTCGTCTCGCGTCTGATCACGCGTGCAATCGTCGATTCTGGTTGGTTGAACCGCCTGCAAGCGGGAGGGCCCGAAGGTCTGGCAAGCGCTGCCAACGTTTACAAAGCCATTCGAATGATCGAATCTATCGAGTCCGAGAAAGCGTCGGGTCCCGCCCGAACGGCTGTGATGTTCCAAGCTCTGCTCGAGAAGTCAAAGGAAGCACCTGGTGCTCTTTCGGCAACGGGCGGTGATTTCGTGCGCATCATGACTGTTCACTCTTCGAAGGGGCTTGAGTTCCCGATTGTGGCGGTGGGAGAGTTCCGCGATGGAAGCGCTTCGACCCCGCGGTTGCTGGCATGCAGCATCAATGACCAAGTCATGCTTTCGCTCGATCTTCATAACGCCCTGTCGTCGTTCAAGGGAGCTGCCAAGTTCAGCAGCACTTCGGAGCTGTACGCAGGTCTTGTGGAAGACTGCGCGGACGAGGACGAGATGCTGGATGCAGCTCTTCACGCTTCGAGTGCGCTTGAGCTGCGTGCTGCTTTGAGTGAACGCGAGAAGGTCGGTGACGACGAAGAGGCGAAACGCCTGCTCTATGTAGCGCTCACACGTGCGAAAGAAGCGCTTGTCGTGTCGTTGACCGGCAAGAGCTCGAAGTCCAACGTGTATGGCACACCCAAGAGCGTCTTGGCTTCGATTGTGTCGGCGCTTACGGGAAGCGATGAAGGTTTCGAGCCTGGTGTGTCGCATTTCGAGTTCGGTGGCACAGCTCCCGCTTTCGTCGAGCATGTAGCTCTCGGGTCGTCGAGTGACGAAGAACACGCTGACGACGTAGAACGCGAAGAGACATCTTTAGATGTTGATGAGAGCACGGCTGCCACTCCGTTTGCAGTTCCCGCTTTGGAGAAGCGTGTTCCCGTGCGGCGAGCTCCCTTCGCACCGGCACATGAGGGCGTTTTCAGCTATTCGTCGATAGCCGAGGCTTCGCATGAAGGAGATGTGCTCGACCGTCTCGCGCAGGCATTCTGTGTGTCGGTCGACGATGCCGAGCATGCGGGGTTCATGGCTGACCTCTCAGCTGTCGATGACTTGCTCGATGAAGTGACTTCCGAGTTCGATTTCACGCCGAGCGTGCAACGCGTCAACCGCAATGCGTCTGCCGTCGATGAAGACGATGGATCGTGGGCGTATACGGGTTCGTTGTCCGCCGACGCCGACAAAGCAACCGACTTGGGCACCGCTTTCCATCGACTCGCGCAATACGCAGTGGCCACACGCGAATCAGCGGGTACGCTCGTGACGCCCCCGGCAGAGCGAGTCGGCGCCCTTGCCCGTGCCGGCAACCTCGATGACGTGCAGCGCTTGCGCTTGAACCGCGCGCTCAACCGCTGGTTCGGTAGCGACGTAGCGCACGACATGGCCAAGTTCGACGATCTTCGCGCTGAGGTGCCGTTCTTCGTTGTCGTGCCGAGCACAAGCGGGGAAGAGGCTTTCCTCGAGGGCGAGATCGATTTGCTCGCACTTGATGGCGATCGGGCTGTCGTCGTCGATTACAAGACCGGCGGTCGTGCGGATGAGCTGCTGGATGACCTACGTCGCAAACACGTGCTTCAGGCTGCATGCTATGCCTATGCCATCATGCGTCAGGGTATTCAAGAGGTCGAGGCTATCTTCGTGCGCGTCGAGCGTCCCCGTGCTTCCGACGATCAGCCGCAATGCGTGCGTTACCGGTTCAGTGTCGGCGACCTTCCACTTCTCGAAGCCGCAATTGCAGGAGTCCACGCGAACAGGTGAGGCAACTGCCCGGAGATCTGCTTCGTGCTGATTCCATCTAAGCGCAGCGTGTTGAAGCGGTTTTTCGAGTTCATTTCATTGTTGGTTTTTCGTTTCGAGCACGCTTGAAACGACACCGCCACTCCCTATTGTCTTTCGATGCTATACTGTAAAGCAATTTAAAGAAAGTAAGATAGCAATAATTGAAGTCAATGTTCTTCACTTCGTTTGGAGGGGCGGAAAATGGAGGCAACCGTTCAATTGAACGCCCGCATGAATCGCGAATTGAAAAAAGCGGGAGACGAAGCCTTAGCGCGCATCGGGTTGAGCCCGACTGAAGCGGTTCGCGCACTGTGGGCAAAAGCCGCCAAGCGCGGCGCTGATCTCGAAGAAGTTGCAGAGCTTCTTGCGCCTGTCGAGATTGCCGAAGATAAACGCACGCTCGATACGGATAACCCTGTTGCTGAAACCTGGGAGATGATGGACGAGCTCTACCGGCAGGTTGGGGCCGACCCCCGTCAAACAAGAAGGCAGGACGAAATCGACGACAAGGAGCTGCTCGAGGAGGCGCTTTACGAGCGCATGGCTGAACGGGGGCTCATGTGAGTACCCGAAAGCTGATTGCGCTTGTAGACACGAATGTCTGGTTGGATTGCTATCTGCCCGATAGGCCAAATTCCGTTGCAACTCGTGATTTCATTTGCATGGCACAGAAGAATTCGGTGCAGCTAGCCTATCCCGTTCACATACTGAAAGATGTTTTCTATCTCATTCAATTGGATTTGAAGCGCATGGCACGCAAAAACGGCGTAACCACGAAATCTGACTTTTTGGCAGTTCAGCGGGCAGCTTGGAGTTGCATCGAGAATATGCGTGAGCAAGCTATTGCAATTGGGGCCGACGAATCAGACGCATGGCTTGCGTGCAAGTACCGCCCGCTCAGCGAGGACCTTGAGGACAACTTCGTCTTGGCTGCGGCGGAACGGGCGGAGGTTGACTTCATCGTGACGGGTGATAAAACGCTCATCCAGAAAGCAACCGTTGCAGCGTACACGCCGCAGGATGCGCTCAAATATCTTGAGGCGATTGCGCGCTAGTTCAGTTGTCGCTCGCGGGCCGTTCGTGCCTACTTGATCAGCATCGCATCGCCGAACGAGAAGAACCGGTAGCGCTCAGCTACGGCATGTTCGTATGCAGCCATGACGTTATCGCGACTTGAGAATGCGCTCACGAGCATCATGAGCGTCGAGCGCGGTACGTGGAAGTTTGTGACCAGCGCGTCGACGACATGAAATTCGCTGCCCGGCAGTAGGTACAACGACGTGGCGGCACGCTCGCGCGGTAACAGCTTGCCAGCTTCAACGTCCCAAGCGCTTTCGAGGCTGCGCACGCTCGTCGTACCCACGGCAATCACGCGCCCGCCAGCTGCCTTCGTGCGCTCGATGGCTTCGACAGTGCGTTCGGGCACCGTGTAGAACTCGGTGTGCATCTGATGCGCCTCGGGATCGTCCTCGTCCACGATGCGGAACGTGTCGAGGCCCACCTCCAGCTCGACTGTTTCCCAACCTGCGCCTTTCACCTTGAGCTTTTCGATGAGCTCGGGCGTGAAATGCAGGCCGGCTGTTGGAGCCGCGGCTGAGCTTTCGCGTTTCGAATAGACGGTTTGGTACAGCTCCTCATCACCGGTGTAGTCTTTGATGTAGGGGGGCAGAGGCGTGTGGCCGACAGCGTGCAGCGCTTCGTCGAGAGACGGTTCGGTCGTGGTCAGGCGCACGATGCGCTCGCCGCGCGTGGCATTTGTCGCCCAGTCGATCACCTCGGCGGATAACACGACAGCGCCGTTTGCGTCTTCGAAATCGACGATTGCGCCGCTCCCTGGCTTCAAGCGCTTTCCCGGTTTGACGAGCGCTTCCCAGATAGCCGAGCGACCCGTTTTGGGTTCGCGGTCGAACACCTCGCGAAGCAGAAACACCTCGGCTGCGCCACCGGTTCCGCGCTTCTTTCCCAGCAGGCGTGCTGGCAGCACGCGTGTCTCGTTGACCACGAGCAAATCGCCGGGATTCACATAGTCGACGATATCGCAGAAGATGCGGTCTTCCAGCTCGCCAGTTGCACGGTCCATTACCAGCAACCGGCATTTATCGCGCTCGGCTGCGGGCTCTTGTGCGATGAGCTCGGGTGGCAGTTCGTATTCGAAATCGCTCGTCTTCAAGTTTTGCTCCCCATTCCACATTCCAGCCAAAAAGGGACAGTCCCCTATTGGTTGGCACTCTGTTTGGAAGGGTCTAGTATACTTGCAAAACACGTAAAAGCACGATTGGAGTTACAGCAATGCCGAGCAAGGAAGATCGTAGGAAGGAAGCAGTCAGGCACACCGGTATGGTGAAAGGCCTGTTTGCAACGGAAATTGCGCAGACAGTCGAATCTGCAGAACTGTACGAGGACGGTGTAGGCCGCGATTTGCCGCTGCCGGAACCGAGGTTCGAGAAGACGACGATCAAAGTAGAATGGGCTGGCATTGCGACAGTTGCTTCGCGTTCGTATGGCAAGGTCTGTCTGCTCGATCCGGCAAACTACCGCATTCCCGGCGGCAATTACCTGGGTGGCGGCTGGTCTCCCGAAGAGCAGATCTGCGCAGAGAGCAACCTGTTCCCGATTCTCGAGGGGTTGCGCGAGACTTACTATGCCGATAACAAGCATACGGGCCATGGCGGGCTCAACTCCGACAGGGCTCTCTATCTGAAGGACGTGATCTTCACGACCGGTGGCATCATGCAAAAGCGCGATGTCATCGTGTGTGCCCCTCCAAACAGGCGTTTTGCACTCGAGAATCACAGGTCCGAAGCGGAATGCGATATCGATTTGGCGAACCGCGTCCGCACCATCTTGCATATCGCCGCCGCCAACGAAGTCGACACGCTGGTCCTTAACGCATTCGGCTGCGGGTTCTTCGATAACGATCCGTCCAAGGTGGCGGGTCTGTTCCAGACTTGGCTCGATGCTCATCCCGGGCAGTTCGAGCGTGTGGTGTTCGCCATTTCGGGCGGCCCCGCCCTCGACGTGTTCC
>CACZIP010000050.1 GCA_902781245.1 uncultured Coriobacteriaceae bacterium
TCGATATGGAAGGCGCTGAAGTTCATGCGCGTCCGTTCATCGATGTTGTCGGTGAAATCGACGAGAACATCAGCTGCGCGAGCTGCCATGCGAACACGCCGATGAAGGACGGCAAAGTTTACCTCGAGGTCGACCGTGCCGAATGGATTCGCTCGATGGGCGATGACGCCGGCAACACAATCGAGGGCGAAGTTTGCGGCCAGTGCCATTGCGACTACTCCATGGCTCCTGGCACGAGCATCCCGACGAGTCCTTATGACAACGGCCGTACCGACATGGTGCCCGAGAAGGCCCTGCAGTGGTACGACGACCACAATTACGTCGACTGGACGTATGCTTCCACCGGTGCGAAGATGCTCGCCATTCGCCATGCCGAATACGAGTTCATTTACGGCGGCGACAACGATATCCTCCCAATGGGTTCGCATATGCAGAACCTCGGCTATGACTGCGGTGATTGCCACATGGCTACTACGACCGCCGAAGATGGCACCGTGTATGCCAGCCACGAGTGGATCAGCCCGCTCGACAACAAGGAACTCATCGATCGCGATTGCAGCTCGTGCCATGCCGACATCGTCGCTGAGGTGCGTGCCATCCAGAACGAGATCGACCCTGCCACCACGGTGCTCGGTCAGCGCTGCGAGCAATACATCAAAAACCTCGAGACTAAGGTTGCCACCGAGCAGGACGACGCTGCCAATCCCGGCACCAAGGTTTTGAAGCTCGATGAGGAATTCGCAACAAGCAACGGCATCGATGCTGCGACGCTTGAGCGCCTGCAGTGGATTCAGCGTGCATCCTGCTACTACTGGAACCTCGCAGCTGCCGAGAACAGCGAAGGTGCCCATAACCCGACGTATTACAGGTACTGCCTCGACAAGGGCAATGAGCTTCTCGACGAAGGCGACAAGCTTCTGGGCATGTCTTCCGCAGCCTAGCAGTGAGACACTGATCGATTCGCGTCTCATTGAGAGGAGCCACTATGAGCGATGAAAACTTGAAACCAGACGAGCAGCTCTCGCCAACCGCTCAGGCGAAGAGTGAGCAGACGGGCGCCCCGAAACCGAAGAAGAAGCGCAACAAGATAATTATCGCCGGCGTGATCGTAATTGCCGTCGTCGCGGCGGGTATCGGCATGCTCGTTTGGCACGAGCAGCCGAGCTTCTGCTCGACCATGTGCCATCTCGAGCAGGCTTACGTCGACAACTACATGCAGGAGCAGGGCACGGCTGGTTATGACAAATATGGCCAGAAGGTGTCGAATACGAACGCCATGATGGCTGTTCTGCATCGCAACACCAAGGCGACTGCCAAGCCAGAAATCCTTTGCGTCGACTGCCATGTGCCCAACATGATGGAGCTTGCAAACGACGGAGCCCATTTGTTTACTGGCAACTACATGCTGCCGCGTAATGAGCGCGATCTCACGGGCATGAAGTCTTGGGACGGCGAGCCGGGCGAGTCGTTCTGCGCCAACGAGAACTGCCACGTGTACTTGCTTGGTAGTGACGGCAAGCTGTCATACGACAAGCTCGAGGCATCGACTAAGTCCCGTGAGTTCAACCCGCACGAGCAACATCATGCGAACCTCACGCTCGACTGCAGCGATTGCCACAAGGGTCATCGTGCATCGACGATCGTATGCACGGCTTGCCATCAGCATGAGAACGTCGCGCTTCCCGATGGCTGGGTCACCTACGAGGAGTCGCAGAAGCTGCTCCAGAGCGGCTATCAGAACGGGGCAGCTGCGTAAAACGTGCCATTGGGGACAGGCCAAATGTCTCGTGGCAATTAGGTCATAGTTCATGGATGAATGGGCTGACGCATGTCGGCCCATTCTTTTGCGTGCCATTGTGCCATTGGGGACGGGCCAAATGTCTCGTTGGTTTTTGGTCGTAATTAGCGAATTTCGGGAATTGCTCGGCTTATGATGTTTCGCCCAATTCCGGTAAGTCGTTCAATTTGCCTAACAGAAAGCCCCGCTTGGTAAGCCCAGGCGAGCTCATGGTTTCTTTCATCCTTGGAAAGCCCAGCTAGAGCGTCGGAAAACTGTGCGCCGAGACGGGATTCGAGCAAATCAGTAGCCTCAACATCGTTCAATCGCCTTCGATAACCGTCGAGCCGAACCATGAGCACGTCAGCGTCTTCTTCATGGAATCGCTTAAACCCGTCGCAACCGCCAAGCAAGTTGAGAACGACGTTCGTCTCGCAATGCGAGAGGCCTTCCGCGTAGCCCCTATAACTGCTCCATGGGTATGTTCGCCAATCTGGGCAATCCGAGTCTTTAGGGTTGCGGTGAATGTATCTGACGGTTTGAAGAAGTTGCTCGTCAGTGTCCGTCGGTACACAGTCGTACCGACCTTGAAAAACCGGGCCGACGTGTCCGTGACGGCCGTTGAAAAACTGCCCATGCTTCGTGTGGAGTTTATGCATCAGGGCAGAAAGCTCGTGCAACTCGAGATGGAACAACAGATGCACGTGATTATTCATCAGGCACCATGCGACAAGAGCCCCCGACGATTCGTCTGTGTATTTGAAGAGTGCCTGGAGGTATTGCGTGCGGTCGGCATCATCTTCGAAGATGACTTTGCGCCCTGATCCGCGAGCCGTCACATGATAGTAGTCGCCTTCGGACACATTGTCGAATCGCGGTCTTCTTGCCATGGCAACCCCTCTCTCCTCATGTTGTTAGCGGGGCATGATAGCGCTTAAAGGCTTTCTCCATCATTCTGTTTGCGAAGCGTTGCGAATCGAAGGCTTTTCAATGGATTTTGCTAAAAGGTAATTTGCTGAACAATGCAGCGGGCCGCGCTCCCAATAGCATGCGCAAAAAAACGGGCCGACTAGTATCAGCTCTATCACCCATAAACTATGACTAAAACACCACAAGACATTTGGCCTGTCCCCAATGGCACGTTTGTTAAACCTTGAGAAACTGCTCCGTTCTCGGCTGTGGTGGAGTAGAGTGGAACAGTACCGAAAACCAAGCCTTAGAGGAGGCATTTCATGGCGAAGAAAGATTTGGATTGGGGCAACCTCGGGTTCAACTACATGCCCTGCGATTACAGCTACGTGTGCAACTACAAGGATGGCGCGTGGGAAGAGGGCGGTCTGACCGATGACCACACCCTCACGCTCAGCGAGGATGCCGGCATCTTCCATTACTGCCAGGAGATCTTCGAGGGTTTGAAGGCCTACACGACCGAGGACGGCTCGATCGTGTGCTTCCGTCCCGACCTGAACGCCCAGCGCATGTACGATTCCGCCGAGCGCCTCGTCATGCCGCCGTTCCCGATCGACAAGTTCGTCGACGCCGTCAAGCAGGTTGTCGCGGCCAATGCCGACTGGGTTCCGCCGTTCGGCTCGGGCGCCACGCTCTACATCCGCCCGTTCATGGTCGCCACGGGCAACGTCATTGGTGTGAAGCCTGCTGACGAGTACCAGTTCCGCATCTTCGTCACGCCGGTCGGCCCGTACTTCAAGGGTGGCGACACGTCCGTGAAGCTGGCCATCGCCAAGTACGACCGCGCTGCTCCGCATGGCACGGGCAACATCAAGGCTGGCCTGAACTACGCCATGAGCTTGCTCGCCGTGACCGAGGCGCACAACGCTGGCTACGCTGAGAACATGTACCTCGACTCTCAGAGCCGCACCTACGTCGAGGAAACGGGCGGCGCCAACATCATCTTCGTCGACAAGCAGGGCAACCTGGTCGTTCCCCAGTCGGCGACCGACTCAATTCTGCCGTCCATCACGCGCCGCTCGCTCGTCGTGGTGGCTCGCGATATCCTCGGCATGAACGTCATCGAGCGTCCTGTGAAGTTCGAGGAAGTGCTCGCAGGCGACTTTGTCGAGTGCGGCCTGTGCGGCACTGCTGCCGTCATCTCGCCGGTCGAGAAGGTTGAAGGCGACGGCGTCGACGTGACGTTCCCCGACTGCGTGGGCACGAGTGGTCCGGTCATGAAGAAGCTGCGTGAGACTCTCACAGCCATCCAGACCTGCGCCGCCGAAGACCCGTTCGGCTGGGTGTGCAAGATTTCGTAACGACTTCATGGTTGACAGGTAGTAGTCAGGAGAGAGGACAAACATGGCTCGGCATAATCTGAAAGATCTCAAAGGCTCGATCGTTGCACTTGTCACGCCGTTCAAGGAGGACGGCAGCGTCGATTTCGACGCAATGGGCAAGCTGATCGACTTCCATCTGGAAAATGGGACCGACGCGATTCTCGTGCTGGGCACGACGGGCGAGAGCTCCACGATGTCGCACGAGGAAGACGACGCCGTCTGCGAGTTCGCAGTTAAACGCATCGACGGCCGCGTGCCTGTCATTGCGGGCAGCGGTTCGAACTGCACGCAGACCATGCTCGAGAAGAGCCTGCGTTACCAAGAAATCGGTGTCGACGGACTGCTTGTCATCACGCCGTATTACAACAAAGCCAACGAAGAGGGCATGTACCAGCACTTCAAGACCGTGCTCGACGCCGTCGACATTCCGTGCATCCTGTACAACGTTCCTGGCCGTACGGGCTGCAGCATTTCCGAGTCGGTTGTCGCACGTCTGGCTGAGCATCCCAATGCGCTCGGCATCAAGGAGGCCAGCGGCTCTATCGCTTACGCCTCGCGCATCGCGCGCTACCTGAGCGATGACTTCTTCATGTTCTCGGGCAACGACGACATGGTCGTGCCGCTTATGTCGCTTGGCGCGCGCGGCGTCATCAGCGTGTGGGCCAACGTTGCGCCCAAGACCGTGCACGACATGGTGTTCGACTGGCTCGAGGGCAGGCACGAGCAGGCGCTCGCCACGCAGCTCGCTAACCTCGACCTGATTGCGGCCCTGTTCTGCGAGGTCAACCCGATTCCGGTGAAGGCTGGGGTCGAGATGATCGGTTTCGCGCCCGCGCACTACCGCTTGCCGCTCGCGCCGATGGCGCCTGCGAACCTCGCGCGTTTGGAAGGCGCCATGAAGGAGCGTGGCCTGATCGCATAGTTGCCTCGATACGGGGTTCGAATGAGTCACTTTGACAGTCAAGGTGACTCATTTTTTGCAGCGGGGTCCATCCCCGCTGCTTTTTTGCCCTATAATAGCTATACCGTATAGCAATTATAGGAGATGGCTATGAGTACGACTGCGTTTACCCAGATGAATGTGCGCATCGATGCGGCATTGAAAGTTGCTGGCGATGATGCTCTTTCTTCCATAGGTCTCACCCCGACGCAGGCGGTTCGAACGCTTTGGGAGTTGGCTGCACAGCGTGGCGAGCAGCTTGAAAAAGTGCATCAGTTTCTTCGTAGTACGGAAGAAGACGGCAATCAGAACAACGCCAAGTCCACAACCCTCGAAGCAGGAAGGCGCATTGTTCCAGATGCGCTCGCATCGCTTGGCGTTTCCGAAGAGGCTGCAGCGTCAGTTGCGCTGGATGACGACGCGCTCAAAGAAGCCGCCATGCTCGAGCGTGCCCAGCGGAAAGGATGGCTCTAATGGCGAAGGTTCCTTCTTCAGTTCTGCTCGACGTCAACGTCTGGCTCGACAACTATTTACCGGGTCGTCCCTCCGCGGGCGATTCCCGCTCACTACTCGATTGGCTTTACGCACGGGACGTCTCCATTCTCTATCCTGTTACGGCTCCGGGTACGGTGTTCTACCTTGTGCAGCAAGGTATGAAGCAAATTGCAAGAGCCGACAGCAACGAAGTGAGCCAGGAACATGCCAAAGCAATCAGCCTGTCCGCTTGGGCGTGCATCGACAACATGGCCGAGCTTGGGGCGCCCGTGGGTGCGGATGCTTCGGATTTCTGGGTTGCGAGGAAGCTCCGCTCGGTTCATCCCGACCTGGAAGACAATTTCGTGCTGGCCGCTGCAGAGCGCGCGCAAGTTGATTATCTGGTCACGGGCGACGAGGCATTGCTGAAAAAGGCAACCGTCCCTGCGCTCTTGCCACGCGATTTCGTGCAGGTTGTCTGCACACCGTGATAGGTGCAAGCTTTACGCGTTCCCGCGCTTCAAGAACGCGTTGATCAGGGCGCGCCCGAGCGCGTAGTCATCGTCGTCTTCGATTTTGTCCCGGGGCACCCAGCCCGCCCAATCGAGCTCGCCGTCCCTCAATGTGATTTCAGAGTCGCCGTCGAGGTCCGCGAAGAAGCCGAGCATGAGCGATTCGCTGAGTCCCCAGGGCTGGCTGGCGAAATAGCGCAGGTTCTTGACCCGTAGGCCGCATTCCTCCCACACTTCTCGCGCAACAGCTTCCTCGGGAGTCTCTCCGACTTCGACGAAGCCTGCGACGAGGGCGCGCTTGCGATAATGCCCCTGTGCGTATCGGGTGAGCAGGAGGCGGTCCCCGTCGGTGACCGCGACAATCACGGCAGGGGAGATTCTCGGATAAACGGTGTGTCCGCACTTCGTGCAGACAAGCGCTCGTTCAGTGGTAGAAGGGGTTGTCTGCTTACCGCAACGGCCGCAGCGACGGTTATCCCGATACCAGTTGCGAAGGTGGAACGCAGTCGCGACAGCGAATGCCTGCGGGTCTCCGCTTCTGGCAATGAGGTCCCGCATGGGGAGAAAGCTGGTCTGGACGGTTGATTGCGAAGCCGTGTCTTCGCCCGCGCTCAAGCTTGCGTCAAACTTGGCGTCGTCGATGAGGAAGTGCGCGCGTTCGTCAATGGCGAACAGGTAGGTGAACGGGGCTGATGTGCCAAAGCTTTCACAGGTTGGGAACTCGATCGAGCCGTCTTCCGCAAGCGTTGCCTTCACCAGGCTGCGTCCGTCATCGTCATCATGGAAGAGAAGCGCGCTATCGTTCGTGCAGGGTTCCACGAACGCCATATTGATATCGAATGCATGGGGCTCGATTTCATGAAGCATGCAGTGCTCCGTTTCGTTTGGGTTTATTCCAGACGGGGGGTATTGTAATGGATGCCAATGGAATCGGGGTTGCTCATGAAGCTTGGGGCAATCTGCGCTGTCAGGATTTCATGTGGCAAATAATGGAATGGTGCGATTCGCTCTTTTTCACGCATACGCTGCTATAATGCCCTTCGTCGCAAAACAGAGGGAGTACCATTCATGATTTACAACAACGTGCTCGAGGCCATGGGGCGCACGCCGCTCATCCGTCTGAGCAAGATAGTCGAGCCCGACATGGCGCAGATCCTCGTCAAGTTCGAGGGCGTCAACGTCGGCGGGTCGGTGAAGACGCGCACGGCGGCCATGATGATCGAGGAAGCCGAGAAACGCGGCGAGATTAAACCCGACAGCATCATCGTCGAGCCGACGAGCGGTAACCAGGGCATCGGCTTGGCGCTCGTGTGCGCTGTCCAGGGCTACAAGGCTCGCATCATCATGCCTGACTCGGTGTCCGAGGAGCGCATGAAGCTCGTCAAGCACTACGGCGCAGAAGCCGTCATCGTGCACGACGAGGGCGACATCGGCAAAGCCATCGACGAGTGCATCCAAATCGCCGAGCGGATGAAGGCAGAGGATCCGCGCGTTTACGTGCCGCAGCAGTTCGAGAACATCGACAACATGCGTACGCACCGCAACCACACGGCACTCGAGATTGCCGAAGACGCTGGTTGCCACATCCACGGCTTCGTGAGTGGCATCGGCACAGGCGGCACCATCACGGGCATCGGGCAAACGCTCAAGAAGCTGTATTCTGACATCGAGATCTGGGCCGTCGAGCCTGAGAATGCAGCCATCCTGTCGGGCGGCGGCATCGGCACGCACTTGCAGATGGGCATCGGCGACGGGTTGATTCCCGCCATCCTGGATCGTGAGATTTACGACGACATCTGCATCGTCAGCGATGACGAGGCGCTCGACACGGCTCGCGCCCTCGCGCGTGAAGAGGGCATGCTCGTGGGCGTGTCGTCTGGAACGAACGTTGCGGCAGCCAAGCGCTTGGCCAAGAAGCTCGGCCCCGGCAAGACGGTTGTCACCGTGCTGCCCGACACCGGCGAGCGTTACTTCTCCACGCCGCTGTTCGAGGGGTAGAAACCCAAGCAGGTGTGGTATTGTATTGCGATGCAAATGCGACTAAAACGCATCGCGATGTTTTAGGAGGGAATATATGCGCAAGACTACGACATTTGCCGGCAAGAGGCACATTTACGACACCAGCAAGGCTGAGGTTCTGGGCAATCGCGCCTATAGCTACTACGGCGACCCGGCAGGCTACGAGGAGACGCTCTACAAGACGAAGGGCGGCTTGTACTTCCTGTGGGGTCTCGGCGGAGCTGACAGCCCCTACAGCGCTGGCGAGGACATCTTGCCCATTTCCGAGCAAGATGCAGAGGCTTGGCTGTCCGAATAGCCATTGTCGGCAAGCAAAGCAATTAACGCAACGAGGCGGGCATACCCGCCTCGTTCGTTTTGTACCGAGGGAAAGGCTGCGATAGGCTGGCGTTACCGCTTCGGCTGGTAGAACAGCATGGTGACGAGCGCGGCCACGTTGAAGAGCGCGACGCAGAATAACATGTGCTGATATCCAGCCAGGCCTGGCGTCGAGGTGATGAGTCCGACGTAGATGGCCGGGGCGATTGACGTTCCGATCTGGCGGATGAGCGTGATGGTCGCGATGGCCGACGAGCTCTCGGCTTTGTCGGTGTTCTCGAGGATCATGTAGTTGGTCGGCGCGCCCATCGACATGCCCATGCCGGCACCCACGATGGCCAGGCCAATGACGAACGTCGCGAAGCTCGGAGCGGTTACGGCTATGAGCGCCAAGTATGCAAGGCCTGCAGTCGAGATGGCCAAGCCTGTGATGAGAACCGGCTTGGGGCCGAGCTTGTCGATGAGCTTGCCGCCGATGGGTGTGGTGATAAACGATGTCAGGCCGATAGCAAGCACGTAGAAACCGCCCGATCCGATTGGGTCGCCCATGGCGTATTCAGCCAATTCGGGCACGAGTACGAGCGAAATCACGAAGCAGCCGATGAAAAACGACACGACCATCGTGACGACAATCGGACGGCTACGGAAGTATTCGAGGTGGAACACAGGGTCTTCCGCTCGCTGTTCGACGGAGCGGAATGCCACGATGGCTGCGATTGCAGCCAAAAGTGGCGCGAGCACGGATGGTTGTGTGGCTGATGTGCCAAATGAAGCGAAGTCGATGTTCTTCAACCCTAGGAGTAGCAGCAGTATGAAAAGGGCGAACAGCACCGAGCCCGCCACGTCCATCTTGGCGTGTGACTCGTCGATCACGCTGTCGGGCAGCAACGTTACAGCGACCACGATGATCGCAATGCAGAACGGCACGCACAGGTAGAACAACGCGGGCCAGTTCTCGATGCCGAATGCGCCGACGACTGCGCTACCTGCAACCGCGCCGAGCACGTTCGACACGCCGGCGACAGCTGCGGCCATTCCGAGCGCCATGCCGCGCTTTTCCTCAGGAAATGATGCGCCGATTTCGGCATTGGCGACGGGCAACATGCCGCCCGCGCCTGCTGCCTGCAACACGCGCCCGACGAGCAGGAGCCCGAAGCCTCCGATTGATTTCGAGAGTCCGCAGATGATGGCGCCGACGCAGAAGATTCCCACGCAAATTGTGAACACGTGCTTGCGTCCGCGTCGATCGGCAAGTTTTCCTATGATGG
>CACZIP010000051.1 GCA_902781245.1 uncultured Coriobacteriaceae bacterium
AGGTGCAGCGCAGAAAACATTTTGCGTGAACGTGGCAGCACATGAAGCAGGTTCGTCGGCAACGACAAGCGCCATGTCGAGACGATTTGGATCGGCTCGGAAACCAGCATGAACACCAGAAGCCTTGAAGCCCTTAGCGCTTGACACGCCACCTCCGTCGATGAAGGTCAAGCCTTCGAACACATCGGAGCCTTCAGGCTTGTATAGCGGCTCGATCTCGACTGTTTCCTCGTTCGTCATGCTTGTCTTTCAACCTCTCGCACCTATGCCGGAATGGCGATGGTCTGCAAACCGCACGTCTCGGGCAATCCAAACACGATGTTCGCGCACTGAATCGCCTGGCCTGCAGCGCCCTTGCCGACATTATCGATGGCACATGTAGCAACGATGACGTTGGCATGCTCGTTTAACACGACCGCAACGTGAGCGCGCGTCGTGCCAGCAACCGATCCCGTCTTGGGCTGGATACCGCCGAAGAGCACGGTGACCAAGTCGTCATCTCTGTAGAAGTTGCCGTAGATTTCGTCGAGCTGCTGCTGGGTGACTTTGTTTTCACCAAGCGGAATGGTGACCGTTGACAAGAGACCGCGATCGAGAGGCGCCAGATGCGGCGTGAACACGAGTCTGCCGGGAATGTCGAGAATCTGCTCGATTTCGGGCGTATGGCGATGGTTTGCCACACCGTAAGCTTCGAGGTTTTCGTCTGCAAAGCAGAAATGGGTGCGCTCGGTTGCTTTCTTGCCAGCGCCCGAAACACCTGACACGGCATCGGCCACGATAACGCCCGGGCCAGCAAGCCCCGCCCTAATGGCAGGAGCGGCAGCAAGCGAAGTTGCCGTCGGATAGCAGCCTGCGCAACCGACGAGCACGCCTTTGCCCTCGGCTCGTCTTGCAGCTAAATCTTCAAGACCATCGCGGAACAGCTCAGGCAAGCCAAACGCAGCTTGCGCCAACAGGTCGGTTGCCGTGTGCTTGACGTTGTACCACTGCTCGTAAACCGCAGGGTCTTTCAGGCGGAAGTCGGCCGAAAGGTCGATAACGGCAACTCCAGCCTCAACCAGCGCAGGTGCCTGGGCTATTGCCGCCGTATGAGGAACAGCAAGAAACACGACGTCGCATGTATCGAGCGCTGCTTGATCATGGGCGACAAACTCGAGGTCGGTCACGCCTTCGAAATTTGGATATACATCGGCAATTCGCTTGCCAGCCAGCTCATTTGACGTGGCAGCAACCAATTCAAACTCGGGATGAAGCGTTAGAATGCGCACTGCTTCAATGCCGGCGAAACCCGCCGCGCCAACAACACCTGCTTTATAACTCATGTAAAATCGCCCCAATCATGACAGTAGTAAGCATCTATCGTATGAAAACACCATGTCAAATGCAAGCTATTCACGGCATTAACCGAGTTTTCAAGAACACCGAACAGCGTAAACGACATCTTTCGCCATCAATATCGACAGCGGAGTAGAGCGTTCGTTGTTTGCGGCTGGCGATTTAAAAATGCAATGTTGATCGATTGGACTGATTGAGCAAATCGGAATCGAACAAGATGCGTTCGAAGACTGCAGGACGCATTGCAACGAGGCATTCGTCCTCGCCGTCGAACACAATGACGGGTTCGTCTGTTTCGTGCGCAGTTGCAATAAGAGCATTGACATCAGACAGTGTGCGCAATTCGATAGACCCCATGGGCACATCCTTTCACTTGGCTTTTTTGCTTGATAATGCAGGCGTGAGGGATGCTTGCCACATCGGGGACCGCCGAGACTCGTTTCGCGAAAACGGCGCCTGCTCGATTTCATGGCATGAGTATACCATAATAAAACGAACATTTGTATGATTTTTTAAAACAAAAGCGAAGATTGGATGGGCGGGCATAAGACCAGCATTGCAGCGATTGCCGACATTGCAATAGCTGGGCCGAGAGGAAACGTGCCGAGCTGGGAATCAGTTGCATCTCTCGATTGCCTTTGCAACAAAGTCGCACATGCTCCCAAGGCACACGCAGCTGCCGTCACAGCAAGGCCGATAGACAGCCCGAAATAGAATCCGATGACGGCGAGCAGCTTGATATCCCCGCCGCCCATGTTCTCGCCTCCGCGGAGATAATCGGCGATCATCGTGAACACAAGCAAGCCCCCACCGATGACGACAGCTCCGATAAGGGATTCGGCCAACAGCGAAGAAGCTTCCCCTGCATTGCCAAACCACATGATGGCAATGTAAAGAATGCGCACCGAGAACGCCGCCAACACAAGCGCATTCGGAATGCGACGGATAGCCTGGTCGATGTCGGCAATCACAACAAGAATCGCCGCGAACGCAGCTAGATGGACCGCCTCCAACGTCAGCCCGTAAAGCAACAGGATTGAGATGGCAGACAATACTGCCAATCCGAGCACCCTACCCTGCATCGTTTACCAGGACAGGAGCTCGTAACCGTCCTCGGTCACAACCAGTTGAACTTCCCACTGAGCAGTCGGCTTGCCATCCTTCGTGCGCACCGTCCAACCATTCGGGTCGTTCATGTCGATCTCCTGGGCTCCCATGTTGACCATGGGCTCAATCGTGAAGCACATGCCCGGTACAAGAATGTAGCCAGTGCCAGGTTTCTCGTTAAAGCCAACCCATGGATCCTCATGGAACTCAAGACCAATGCCATGACCGCCAAACTCACGCACAACGGTATAGCCCGCGTCGGTCGCCACCTTGTTCACAGCAGCGCTGACGTCGCCGAGGAAACCCCAGGGCTTCACTGCGGCAAGACCCGCCTGTACTGATTCGTATGTGGTGTCGACCAGGCGTTTCCACTCTGGATCGACCTCACCGATGCAGAACATGCGCGAGCTATCAGAATAGTATCCATCCTTAATCGTAGACATATCGACGTTGACGATGTCGCCCTCCTTCAGCACATCATCGTCGCTCGGAATGCCATGGCAGACCACCTCGTTGATCGAGGTGCAGACACTCTTGGGAAACCCTTCGTAGTTGAGATCAGCTGGGATTGCATCGTGCTCGATGCAATAGTTGTACACCCACTGGTCGATTTCCTCAGTCGTCGTACCGATGCCAATATGAGCTGCAACGTAATCGAGCGCGCCGACATTGACCTTTGCACTGGCCTTGATGCCCTCAATGTCCTCGGGCGTCTTCAGCAAGTCGCGCGGGAGCACCTGGAAGCCCTGTGATGCTAGCGTCTCAAGTCGATCATCGAAGTCACGGTGGCATTTCTTGTACTTTTTACCGCTGCCACACCAGCATTCGTCATTTCGCCCAGGCGTTAGCAATCCGTCATAGCTCATATGTCGCTCCTTTGTTGAAACAGGGTACCCGGTACCCTGTTTCACTTAAATGTTTTATAAGGCTAACATTATAGCACTGCCCCTGCGGGAAATCGGACCAAGGGAAGCTGTCCCTTGGTCCGATTGGTCTAGCCGCGAACCTCGGCGCCAGTGGCTCCGCACACCTTCTTGATAAGTTTGGCCTGAGTCTTTTCAACCTCTTCGCCAGTAAGCGTGCGATCAGCAGCACGATAAGTCAAGGCATACGCCATCGACTTCTTGCCAGCGCCCAAACGCTTGCTATCGCGGTACACGTCGAACAGGCGCACGTCGGCGAGCAGCTTGCCACCAGCGCTCTTGATGCACTGAACGAGGCGCTCATTGGTCACCGACTCGTCGACGACGAACGCCAGGTCAGCTTCTACCGGCGGGAACTCCGGCACGTCAACATAGTCACGTGCGATACGTGCGGCCTTGCCCAAGGCTTCGACGTCGAGCTCGAACGCCACAACCGGTGCCGTTGCCTCAAATGCATCGACAGCTAATGGATGCAGTTCACCAACCCAGCCGAGCACCGTGCCTCCGCTGAGCACCTCGGCAGCTCGACCCGGCTGCAGGAACGGCGCGTCTTCGGCCGACAGCGCACGGTAGCGCATTTTCGGCAATGCGAGCTCGCGAGCGAGACTCTCGACAATACCCTTGCCATCGAAGAAGTCGAATGCTGCAGGCGCAACGTTCCAAGACGGATCACCCATAGCTCCTGCCAACACGCCGGCAACCTTCTCGCGCTCCTTGGGCTGCTTCTTGCCCTCGTGGGCGAAGAACACCTTGCCGGTCTCGTAGAGCTGAACGTTCTTGACGCCATGCGCCTGGTTGTAAGCAACCGAGCGCAGCAAGCCGGGAATAATGGTCTGACGCATGACGGACTGCTCGGCGTTCATGGGATTGATCAGCTCGACCGGATCGCCGGAAATGCCCGATGCCGTCGCGAATTCGCCCAGGCGAGGCGCGGCGTCAACAGCGGCATGTGCACCAGAGGGCAGCTCTTCGGCAAGTCGAAGCTTGATCAGGTCAGCAGGATCGGTGAACGAATAGGTAGTGGTCTCGTTGAGGCCGGCCGCCGTGAGCGTGCGGTTGATCTTGCGTGCAAGCAGTTGAGATTCGGTCAGAGCACCAACGCGATCGGGGCTCGACGGCAACGTAGGCGGAACGAGATCCATGCCCCAAAGACGCAAGACCTCTTCGTAAAGATCGATTTCGCGCTCGAGGTCGGGGCGGCATGTCGGTGCCGTGACCTGCAGAACATCGGCATCAGCCGTATCGGACACTTCGCAGTCGAGGCGCTCGAGAATGTCGACGATATCCTCACGCGGCACCTCGACGCCCATCATCTGACAGAAGCGCGGAATACGGAACTGCAACTCGATCGGAGCCGTTGGTGCCGGATAGACATCGATGATGCCGGGGCACACCGAACCGCCAGAAACCTCGGCAAGCAGCGCTGCCGCAGCAGCCGAGTAATCAGCAATCGGGTTGTCATCGACACCGCGCTCATAGCGCATCGACGACTCGCTGATCAGGCCCAAGTTGCGGCTCGTGCGGCTCGTGCGGCCATGTTCGAACGTCGCCGCCTCGAGCAGCACCGTGGTGGACTCTTCGGTGATCTCGGAATCGAGACCGCCCATGACGCCTGCCAGGCACACAGCGTTCTCTGGCGTGGCAATGACGGTCATGTCGCTCGTGAGGTCGCGCTCCTCGCCATCGAGGGTCGTGAACTTCTCGCCGTCGCCTGCTGCACGCACGATGATGTGCGCCTTGCCGTCAGCGCCGACCAGCTTGTCATAGTCGAACGCATGCAACGGCTGACCATAGAGGAACAGGATGTAGTTCGTGACGTCGACAACGTTGTTGATCGGACGAGAGCCCGCAGCCGTCACGCGTTCGGCCAACCATTGCGGGCTGGGGCCGATCTTGACGTTCTTGATGACACGCGCGGTATAGCGTGCGCAACGCTCGGGATCTTCGATTTCAACCGTGGCCAGCTCAGCAGCATTGGGCAGGCTGGGATCCTCCTCGAGTTCGTAGAGCGGCAAAGTGACGTCTTCGCGATACATCGCACCAACTTCGCGTGCCATGCCGACCATCGATAGACAGTCGGGGCGGTTCGGCGTGATCTCGAGGTCGAGCACCGTGTCGGACATCTGCATGTACTCTGCGAGCGGCACGCCAATGGGCGCGTCTTCGGGCAGAATCATGATGCCATCATGGCTGTCGCCGATGCCGAGCTCGCGCTCGGAGCAGTTCATGCCACAGCTGGTCACGCCGCGCAGCTTCGACTTCTTGATCGTGAAGTCGCCCGGCAACGTCGCACCAACCATGGCCGTGACGATATGGTCGCCTTCATTGAAGTTTTGCGCACCGCAGACGATTTGCAGCGGTTCAGGATTTCCGTTGGAGTCAACATTGCAGGCGCCCACATCGACCTTGGTGACCCACAGGTGATCGGAATCGGGATGCGGCGCCTTCTCGAGCACCTTGGCAGTGACGATGTTCTCGAAGGTGTCGCCGACCTTGTCGACACCTTCGACGCCCGTGCCCGTCAGGTCGAGGCGATCGCAGAACGCCTTGAGGTCGGACGGCACGTCAACGTATTGGTTAAGCCACTTGAGAGAAACTTTCATGATTACTCCCCTCCCCTTAGAACTGACGCAGGAAGCGCATGTCGCCTTGCAGCAGCAAACGCAGGTCAGGGACGTTGTACTTGAGGCATGCAACGCGCTCGACGCCCACACCGAACGCGAAACCCGAGTAGATTTCGGGGTCGATGCCGCTCATCTCGAGCACGTTGGGGTCGACCATGCCGCAACCGAGAATCTCGAGCCAGCCCGTGCCCTTGCACATACGGCAACCTTCGCCATGGCACACACCGCACGACACGTCGACCTCAGCCGACGGCTCAGTGAACGGGAAGTAGTGCGCACGGAAGCGCGTCTTGCGGTCGGGGCCAAACACGGCCTTGCAGAAGTAGTCGAGCGTGCCCTTCAGATCGCCGAACGTGATGCCCTTGTCAACAACAAGGCCCTCGATTTGGGTGAACTGGGGCAGGTGGCTGGGGTCAGCCACATCGCGGCGGTAAACCTTGCCAGGCGCTACGATGTAGATGGGCAGTTCTTGGTCCTCCATGCAATGCACCTGCACACCGCTCGTTTGAGTGCGCAGCAGCACGTCGGACTCGCCACGCACAGCCGCCTCATCGCCCGAGCGATCGACCACGTAGAACGTATCTTGCATCGAGCGGCTGGGATGATCGGCTGGTGCGTTGAGCGCCGTGAAGTTGTAATAGTCGGTTTCGACTTCCGGACCGGTGGCGACGGTGTAGCCAAGACCCAGGAACACGTCGCAAATCTCTTCGGAAACGCGGTTGATCAGATGGCGCGTACCCAGTTGTTGGACGCGCCCCGGCAGTGTGACATCCACTGCTGCAGCGTCGATGCTTGCTTCGAGCTCTGCGGCAGCAAGCGCCTTCTTGCGAGATTCGAGCGCCTGCTCGACCACATTGCGCACCTCATTGACGGTCTTGCCGACGGTCGCACGCTCTTCCTTGGCCACCTGGCCCATGTTGCGCAGGTACGCCGTCAGCGTGCCCGACTTGCCGACGACGCGCACGCGCACCTCGTCGAGCGCAGCCGTGTCAGCCGCCTGCTCGATGGCGGCAAGCGTTTTGGCACGCAACGCTTCCAGTTCTTCAACTATTGCCATGTTGTCAGCTCCGTTCTTCTTGGCGCCAACCAAAAGGGGCTGGTCCCTTTTCGGCTGTTTCGCTTTCAAATCGCTTCCCCAGACCCAACGCTTTGACCCTGGGGAAGCGATTTTGCCGTTCTACGTGCAATTACACGCAAATTACGAGTATAGCGCAGAATACCGACGCGCTGCCGCCCTCTGCCACCCGTTCACAATTCACGCACCCCTAGTCGTTTATACTGCTAGCATCAGAGAGAGGATGACCATGCAGTACTTTGATTTCCATGACCTCAAGCTTTCCGCCCTCGGCTTCGGCGCGATGCGCCTGCCCGTCATCGACGGCGACGACAACCGCATCGATGAGCCCACTGCGGTCGAGATGGTGAACTACGCATACGACCACGGCATCAATTATTTCGACACCGCATGGGGCTATCACGGCGGCAATTCCGAACGCGTTCTTGGGCGCGCACTCGCACGCTACCCGCGTGAGTCGTTCTATCTTGCTGATAAGTTCCCTGGCTACGATGTTTCGAATTTCGGCAAACACCAGCAGATCTTCGAAGAGCAGCTCGAGCGATGCGGAGTCGACTACTTCGATTTCTACCTGATGCACAACGTGTGCGAACTGAACATCGAGCAGTATCTCGACGACGAGCGTTTTGGCACTTTGTCGTATTTCGTCGAACAGGCACGCGCTGGACGCATCAAGCACCTGGGCTTCTCGGCACACGGCAATTTCGAGACGTTCATGCGCTTCCTCGAAGCGTACGGCGATGTAGTCGAATTTGCCCAGATTCAGCTTAACTATATGGACTGGGAGTTCCAGAACGCTCGCGCCAAGGTCGAAGCGCTCCAAGAAAGAGGGCTCGCCATCATGGTCATGGAGCCGCTACGTGGCGGCATCCTCGTCGGAATCGACGAGGAGCGCATGGCACCGTTGCACGCCCTTCGGCCCGATGCTAACGATGTTGAATGGGCGTTTTCGTTCCTGGGCAGCATCGACGGCATGGGCACCATACTGTCGGGCATGTCGAACATGGACCAGCTGCGTGAGAACATCGCGTTGTTCGATCACGACCTCACTTTGTCCGAAGAGGAACAGGGCGTCCTGCTCGAGCTTGGCCGCAAACTTGCGAGCGCCAAGGGCGTCCCATGTACAGCGTGCCATTACTGCACGTCGCACTGCCCGAAAGACTTGGACATTCCTCGCTTGCTCGAGCTGTACAACGAGCACCTGTCGCGCCCCGATTTCGCATTCATCGCACCCATGGCGCTTGGCGCAATGCCCATGGAGAAGCATCCGAGCGCTTGCATTGGGTGCGGGTCATGCGCCGATGTCTGCCCGCAGCAAATCGACATCCCCGGCGCTTTGGAGCATTTCGCCGAGCTCATGGGCGAGTAAGCCAAAAGCAGGGATGGGCGGAATCGCGTCCCCCGTTTGCGCCGCGCATTGGCAAGTAACCGAGGAGGGGTGTGCTTTACCCCGAGCGTTTCAAGCCACTGAAGTAGAACGCGCGTCTTTGAGGCGAGCGATCTCCTGCGCATAGCCGTCGAGCTTATCGTGTGGTGTTTCGAGGTAAAACGGCAGGTTCCTCAACTTGGGATGATTGACCACGGCAGCAAGCGCTTCAAAGCCTATGCAGCCCTCGCCAAGTTTCTCGTGCCGATCTTTATGAGCGGCGCAAGGGTTTTTTGAATCGTTGAGGTGAATTGCGCGCAGGCGCTCAAGGCCAATAATGCGGTCGAACTCTTCGAGCACGCCCTCGAGATTGCAAGCGATGTCATATCCGCCATCCCAAACGTGGCACGTATCGAGGCACACGCCCACATGATCGGCGAGATCGACCAGGTCAATAATCGCGGCTATCTCTTCGAATGTGCGGCCAACTTCACTACCCTTGCCAGCCATGGTCTCAAGCAGCAAGGTGGTAGTCTGCTCGGGCGCCAACACAGCGTTGAGCGTATCGGCGATCATCCCAATTGCAACTTCGGACCCTTGCCCGACATGCGCACCTGGATGCATGTTGTATAGCTGACCAGGCATGATGCGCTCCATACGATTGAGGTCATCGGCGAGGGTCTGCAACGCGAACGAACGTGTCTCGGGTTTAGACGACGACGGGTTCAACGTATAGGGCGCATGGGCCAGAATGCGCTCAATTCCAAACTGTTCACGCACGTCGGCGAAGGCGGCAAGATCGCCAGCATCAAGGGACTTTGCTTTTCCACCGCGCGGGTTGCGGGTAAAGAATTGGAACGTGTTAGCACCGATAGATCCTGCATCGCGAGCAGCAGCCGCAAACCCTTTAGCAATCGAAAGATGGCATCCTATTGTAAACATTCTGCGATTCCCTTCAAAAGAGTACTCCAGCTGGACGAAATATCCGTTTCGCCGCCATGACTCCACCCTGAACTATTCTTCACCCAGTTCAGAAGCCCAATCGAAATCGTCGGGCGGAGCCATTGGTTCAGCGTGGAAATCATTTTCCCTTTCGGCGGAAAACGCGCCCGCACAATCCCACAGACACGCATCCAAATCAACATGCATGTCATCCGAGAAA